>NZ_PJJV01000082.1:0-267915 GCF_002929655.1 Cryobacterium sp. M23 | reverse complement strand
GGTCAGGGCCGCGGCGTCGGCTGGATCGACGGCGTCGAAACCCCGATCTCGATCAGCGCCGTCACGGACCTGATCAGCAACAGCGGTCAGCAGAAAGTCGTCATCACCGACGAGGGACGCATCATCGCCCTCAGCTCACCCGAACGGTGCTTCACCGCCGCGTAACGCCGGGCGATTCAGCTCCGCGACGGCACCTGCATCATCCCGGGCTGCAAAATCCCGGCCGCGATGACCGAGATCCACCACGTGATCCCGCACTCCGAGGGCGGACCGACGCACACCGACAACGGCGTGTGTCTGTGCTGGTGGCATCACCGCTACCTCGCCGCCTCCGGCTGGGCAATCCGGATGGTCCGCGGCGCCGTGCAGATCATGGCACCACCCTGGCTGGAGACCGGGGCCCGCAAATGGCGGAACGTGACCAAGTCCCGCACCCGGTTGACGGACGCGGTCGAACGGAAGAACGGATAGGGGGTCCCTGGCCCCTGGTCCCAGGTCTCGACATGCTCGACATGCTCGACATGCTCGACATGCGTCCGCTTTTTCACCCAGCGACAGTGGGACCGCTCCGCTTAGGCTGTAGGCATGGAATTCCGCTATCTCGGTTCATCAGGCCTGAAAATCTCCGAAATCACCTACGGCAACTGGCTCACGCACGGTTCGCAGGTCGAGAACGACATCGCCACGCAGTGCGTGCATGCCGCGCTCGACGTGGGGATCACCAGCTTCGACACCGCCGACGTCTACGCCAACACGAAGGCGGAGTCCGTTCTCGGCGACGCCCTCAAGGGCCACCGCCGCGAAAGCCTCGAGATCTTCACCAAGGTCTATTGGCCGACCGGCCCGCGCGGCCACAACGACGTCGGGCTGTCCCGCAAGCACATCATGGAGTCGATCAACGGTTCTCTGACCCGGCTGCAGACCGATTACGTCGACCTTTACCAGGCCCACCGCTTCGACACCGAGACCCCACTGGAGGAGACGATGCAGGCCTTCGCCGACATCGTTCGGCAGGGCAAGGCGCTCTATATCGGCGTCAGCGAGTGGACCGCCGCGCAGCTGCGAGCCGGCCACGCCCTCTCCCAGGAGTTGGGCTTCAGCCTGATCTCGAGCCAGCCGCAGTACTCGATGCTGTGGCGCGTCATCGAAGACGAGGTCGTGCCGACTTCGCGCGAGCTCGGCGTCGGCCAGATCGTCTGGTCCCCCGTGGCCCAGGGTGTGCTCACCGGCAAGTACAAGGCAGGCCAGGCCCCGCCGGCCGGCTCACGCGCCACCGACCTCAAGGGCGGCGCCGACATGATCAGCCGCTTCATGAACGACGACGTGCTCACCCGGGTGCAGAACCTTGAGCCGATCGCCGCCGACCTCAACCTGTCGATGGCTCAACTGGCCGTGGCCTGGGTGTTGCAGAACGACAACGTCTCGGCAGCCCTCGTCGGAGCTTCCCGCCCCGAGCAGGTGCGCGAGAACGTCGAGGCCGCGGGAGTGAAGATCCCGGCCGAGAGCATGAGGCAGATCGACGAGGTACTCGGCGACGTCGTGGAGCACGATTCCGCGATGACCGCGGCTACCGCACCGCAGAGCCGCCCGGCGTAGGGCAGGCTCGGCGTCACACTGCTCGGCCCGAACGAGAATCGCCGTTTGTGCCGAGAGTCGCCGCAACGGCGGGTACTCTCGGCACAAACGGCGACGGTCGCTGCGGTTTTCCTAGAGCAACATTTCTAGAGCACCACTTCTAGAGCACCTTCGACAGGAACGCCTGCGTGCGGCGGTGCTGCGGGTTCGTCAGGATCTCGTCCGGGTCGCCCGCTTCGACGACCACACCGCCGTCCATGAAGACGAGCGAGTCGGCGACCTCCTTGGCAAAGCCCATCTCGTGGGTGACCACGATCATGGTCATGCCCGATTTGGCCAGACCCTTCATCACGTCGAGCACCTCGCCGACGAGCTCAGGGTCGAGCGCACTGGTCGGCTCGTCGAAGAGCATGAGCTTGGGTTCCATCGCGAGTGCGCGGGCGATCGCCACCCGCTGCTGCTGCCCACCCGACAGGTGCGCCGGGTAGTAGTCGGCGCGTTCGGCCAGACCCACCCTGGCCAGCAAATCGAGAGCGCTCCGCTCCACCTGGGCCTTCGACAGCCCCTTCACCCGGATCGGCGCCTCCATCACGTTCTGTAGCGCCGTCATGTGCGGAAACAGGTTGAACCGCTGGAACACCATGCCGATGTCCCGTCGCTGACGGGACGCTTCCTTGGGTGCCATCTCGTAGAGCTTGCCGTTGGTCTCCCGGTAGCCGATCAGCTCGCCGTCGACGCTGAGCCGACCGGCGGAGAGCACCTCGAGGTGGTTGATGCAGCGCAGAAACGTGGACTTGCCCGACCCACTGGGCCCGACCAGGCACATCACCTCGCCACGCTTCACCTCGAGGGAGATGCTCTTGAGCACCTCGTTCGAGCCGAAGCTCTTCGATACCTGCTCGGCCAGAACCATGGGAGGAATCGTGACGGATGCCCCGGCCTGCGTGTTCACGTCGGTCATTTCACGCCTCCGGGGTGGGCTGGTGGATCGTTCTCGCGCGGCGGTGCGATCACCGACGGCTGCCCGGAACCGATGACGGGGACGACCCCGGTGAGGGTTCCCGTTCCGGTGCCGACGGCATCCTTGCGATCCGGCTGCCGGTCGCCCACGCCGCGGGCGAACCGCTTTTCGAGGAAGTACTGGCCGACCATCAGGATGGACGTGAAGAACAGGTACCAGATCGAGGCCACGATCAAAAGCGGGATCGGGTTGAACGTCTCCGCGGAAATATCCCGCGACCGGGTGAACAGCTCGAAGCTGAACGGCACGGCGGTGACGAGCGACGTGGTCTTCAGCATCGAAATGACCTCGTTGCCCGTCGGCGGGATGATCACGCGCATCGATTGCGGCAGGATCACCCGCGTCATGGTCTGCGACCAGCTCATTCCGAGCGCCGTCGCAGCCTCCTCCTGGCCGCTGTCCACGGCCAGGAGGCCGGCGCGCACGATTTCAGCCATATAGGCCGCTTCGTTCAGGGCCAGCCCGATGATGGCGATGGTGAACGTGCTCAGTGCCGCGTTGGTCGAGAAGGACACCCACGGGTCCATGAACGGGATGCCGATGTCGATGCTCGAGTAGATCAGCGAGATCAGACCCCAGATCGTCAGCTGCACGTAAACCGGGGTGCCACGGAAGATCCACAGGTAGAACCAGGCCAGGCTCTTCACCACGGGGTTGGGCGAGAGCCGCATGACGGCCAGGATCACCCCGAGGACGATCGCGATGACCATGGAGTACACGGTCAGCTGCAGGGTCACGACGGCCGCCTGCGAGATGCGGCGGTCGAAGAGGTACTTGCCGACGGCGGGCCAGTCGTAAGCCGGCCGGAGCGCGGCGTCGACGACGATGGAGACGAAGACCACCACAAGCAGAATGGCGAACACCATCCTCCACGGATGCCGCAGCTTGATGGCCTTGATCGGCACCGATGGGGCCGGTTCCCCGGGCGGGCGGGTTGCCCCGCCCGCCTTCGGTGGAGTCGTGGTGCTCATACGTTATCCGTTCGACGCGGCGTTGATCGTGATCGTCTCGATCGCACCATCCGCGACGCCCCACTCGTCGAGGATGTCACCGTAGGTGCCGTCGTCGACCATGGACTGCAGCGCAGCCTGCACGGCCTTGGTCAGCTCGGAGTCCTTGGCGACCACGATGCCATAGGGCGCCACGTCGAAGGTCTCTCCGGCCGGCTGCAGCTTGCCCTCGGTCTGGGCGATCGCGTAGAGAGTGACGGGCGAGTCGGCGCTGAGCGCGTCGGCCTGGCCCAGCACGACCGCGTTGGTGGCCTGGTCCTGGGTGTCGTACTTCAGCTTGTCGATCGCCGGCTTGCCGGCCGCGACGCAGGCGTCACTCTTGGCCGGCACTTCGTCGGTGTCCTCATACGTGGTGGCCTGCACGGCGACCTTCAGCCCGCAGGCGTTGTCCGGGTCGACGTCGTTGCCGACGGCCGAGGCCCACTGGATGCCGGCGACGAAATAGTTGACGAAGTCGACCTGCTTCTCCCGCTCGACGTTGTCAGTGAAGGAGGACACGCCGATATCGGCCTTGCCGCCGGTCACGCTCGGAATGATGTTGTCGAATTTCGCGACCTGGAATTCCGGCTCCAAGCCGAGCTTGGCTGCGACGGCCTCAGCGATCTCGATGCCCCAGCCGATCGGCTCACCGGCTTCGTTCTTGAACTCGTTGGGAGCGTAGGTCGGGTCGGTCCCGATGACGAGCGTGCCGGAGTCGGCGACCTCGGCGGGAAGCATCGCGGCGGCGGCGTCGTCCACGGCGATCTCGCTGGCGGAGGAGTCGGCCGTCGCTCCGCCCGTGGTGTCCGTGGAGTTGTCAACGCAGCCGGTGAGCAGGAGTGCCGTGACGGCGGCGAGAGCCGGGAGCAGGTATTGAGCGCGCATTGCGTAACCTTTTTCGTGGTTGTCGGATGTGTCTGGTTCGTCTTTGAGGTCCGTTAACGGAATTCGACAAAAGCGAGCATATAACAGCACGCTCACGCGGATTCCGTGCGCAGATAACGTTTTGGGCCAGCCCTACTGAGCGTGGACAGGCTTCCCCGTGTCTCAGTATGACCGGAAGCGTGTTTCGCGCGGATTTCACGCCCGAGGGCCGCCCGTCGCGACCGGGCGGCCCGGCAGGTTGGACCACTGCGACCACGAGCCGGGGTAGAGCGCCGGTGAGAACCCGGCGATGGCCAGAGCGGCCGCCTCGTGCGCGGCGGTGACGCCGGAGCCGCAGTAGACGCCCACCGTGCCGCCCGCCGTGACTCCGAGCGCCTCGAACCGGGCGCGCAGTTCGGCGGCCGGGAGGAAGCGCCCGTCGAGGGTGAGGTTGTCGGCCGTGGGCGCGCTGATCGCGCCGGGGATGTGGCCGGCGCGAGGATCGATCGGCTCCGTGTCCCCGCGGTAGCGCTCCGCAGCGCGGGCGTCGAGGAGCGCGCCGGTCTGCGCGAGCGCGGCGGCGGCATCCGTGTCGAGCACAGGCAGCACCCCGTCGGAGAGGGTGATCGTGCCCGGACGGACCGTTTCCGCGCTCAGCTCTGTTGTGGCCAGCTCGCCGACCGCGAGCGGCAGGCCCGCGGCGCGCCAGGCGGCGAGCGCCCCGTCGAGAAGCAGCACGTCGCGCACCCCGGCGTGACGCAGCAGCCACCAGGCACGGGCTGCCGACACCCCGCCCAGGTCGTCGTAGACCACGACCGTGTCGCCGTCACGAAGCCCCCAGCGGCGCGCGGCTGCCTGCAGAGTCGCACGGGTGGGCAACGGATGCCGCCCGTCGGCCGGTTCGCCGGGCCGGGCCAACTCGGTCTCCAGGTCGACGTACACGGCGCCGGGGATGTGGCCGGCCCGGTATTCGTCCGGCCCGGGCGGGCCACCCAGCTTCCAGCGCACGTCCAGCACCCGAACGTCGCTTCGGGACTCAAGCATGGCTGCCAATTCGTCGGCCGTGATCATTATTCGCACGCGCTCACGCTACCTCGGCGGACGTAGACTTGAGTAAGTGAGCAGCTATTGGACCCTTTTGAAGACTCCGGGCGTTGCTCGCGTCATCGCCGCACAACTGACAGCTCGGTTCCCCTTTGGGATGCTGTCGCTCGCGTTCCTGATCCACATCGAGCAGGTCTTCGACTCCTATGGCGCCGCCGGCCTCGTGCTGGGCGCCATGAGCATCGGCCAGGCCGTCGCCGGGCCGCTCACCAGCCGACTGATGGGCCGCTGGGGCATGCGTCCGGTGATCACGGCCACCCTCGTCGTCTGCGCGACCTCCATCGTGACAATGGCTCTGGTCAGCATGCCCATTTATGTTCTGATGGCCGTGGGGCTCATCGCCGGGTTGTCCACACCGCCGATTCAGCCGGCCGTGCGCACCATCTACCCGAAGATCGTCAACTCCCGCCAGCTCACGCCGCTGTTCTCGCTCGACGCGTCGGCCCAGGAGATCATCTGGGTGCTGGGCCCGGTGATTGCCACGTTCGTGGCCATCCAGGTCAGCCCGGTCGCCGGCATCCTGCTCGCCGCCATCTTCCTCATCGGCGGCGGCGTCTGGTTTCTGGTGCTGCCCGAGGTCGGCCGGGTGCGCATCCCCCGTAGCCGCCGCAAACTCGGCGTCGTTCTCAAACGCCCGGCGGTCATGCTCAGCACCATCGTCGGCTTCATGCTGGTAGCCGCCTGCGCCTCGGTCGAGGCGGGTGTGGTGGCCGCGTTCGGGCACGGCAGCGCGGACTCGGGCTGGGTGCTCGGCATCTTCGCTCTCGGCTCGCTGATCGGCGGGCTCGCCCTCGGCCACGCCCCGATCGGCCCTTGGGCGTTGGCCGCACGGATGCTCATCGTCACCGTCGGCCTCGGGCTCGCCACCCTCGGGCTCAGCTTCTGGTGGCTGGCCGCCACCCTGCTGCTGGCGGGAATCGGAATCGCGCCGGCCTTCGCCGTTCTGTTCGGCATCGTGTCCGCGAGCGTCAAGTTCAGTGACACCGCGGAGGCCTACGGCTGGGTGGGCACCGGCCAGCTGATGGGCGCCGCCCTGGGTTCCGCCATCGCCGGTTTCATGATCGACCAGAGCGGCGCCACGGCGGCCATCCTGGTCGCGGCCGGCTTCGCGGGGCTCGGCACGATCATCCCCGCGCTCGGCCGGCGCTGGCACCCCGACCTGCGCGGCCGCGATGCGAGCCCGCTCCCCGACACCGCACCGATCCAGGTGCAGGTCTCCTAGCCGCCTCCGCTCATCGCGCGGTGAACCGACACAATTGCGAGGTTGAGCGTCGCGCGCACCCCTCAATCGTGTCGGTTCACGCCTCGGCGCAGTAGGACGAGGTTAGATGGGGGGATGACGCTCTCACCGTTACTTCCCCTGCATGACGGACACGGTATCCCCCAGCTCGGGCTCGGCGTGTACAAGATCGCGGATGCCGCGGCGGCCGACGCTGTGCAGGTCGCCCTGGAGGCCGGTTACCGCCACATCGACACCGCGGCGCTCTACGACAACGAGACCGGCGTCGGCCAGGGTATCGCCCGCTCCGGCCTGCCCCGTGAGGACGTGTTCGTCACCACGAAGGTCTGGAACGACCAGCACGGCTACGACAAGACCCTGCGCGCCTTCGACGTGAGCCTCGGCAAACTCGGCTTCGACTACGTCGACCTCTTTCTGATCCACTGGCCCGCACCCCGCCAGGACCTCTTCGTTGACACCTGGCGCGCCCTCGAGACGCTGCGCGCCTCAGGTCGCGCCCGGTCGATCGGGGTGTCCAATTTCCAGCCGCACCACCTGGACCGTCTGCTGGCCGAAACGGATGTCGTTCCAGTCCTCAACCAGGTGGAGCTGCACCCGTGGCTGCAGCAGTCCACCGTGCGCGAGTACGACGCGGCCCACGGCATCCTCACCGAGGCCTGGTCGCCGTTGGCCCGCGGCCGCGCGATCGGCAACGAGACCCTCGACGCCATCGGCGCCCGGCACGGCAAGACGGCCGCACAGGTGGTCATCCGCTGGCACCTCGAGCTGGGCAATGTGGTGATTCCGAAGTCGGTGACACCGGTGCGCATCCGGGAAAACTTCGACGTCTTCGACTTCACACTCAACGCCGGCGACCATGCCGCCATCGCCGCCATCGACGCCGGCCAGCGCACCGGCAGAGATCCCGACGACCTGGACTGAATCTCAGCTCGACCCGGATCGGTGCCCGCGGGTCGCGCTCAGAGCCCCGCGCCCCTCTCCCGCACCCCTGACGAATTCGACGGAGATTTCGACCGAAACCCGCCCAAACAAACCGGAAACCGGCTTCAAGCCAAAAATCTCCGTCGAATTGGTTCGCCGGAGCCGCAGTGCCTTGCGACAATGCCGCCTCCACAGGTCCGCGCGAGAGTCCCCGTTCCGGTCGAGAGCGACCCGCGGAACGGGCACTCCCGACCGGACAGGTGCTACCAGCGGCGGTGGATCTGCTCGCGCAGCATCCGGTCGTAGATATCCTGCACGCCCTCGTTGAGCCCGAGGCTGAGCGGGGCGACCGAACCGGCAGCGGCGTTGCCGAGAGCCTGCTGCACCGATCGGGCCCCGGGGATGACCGAGCTGATGCCGTCAATCTGGGCCACCCAGGCCAGCGCGGCCTGCGCGGGCGTGAGCTCCTCGGTCAGGGAGCCCACGAGCGCCGCGAACTCCGCGGCGGCTGCCAGGCCGGTCTCATAGTCCACACCGGAGAAGGTCTCGCCGACGTCGAAGGCGCTGCCGTCGCGGTTGTAGTTGCGGTGGTCGTTCGCCGCGAAGGTTGTCTCCCGGGTGTACTTTCCGGTCAGCAGGCCGCTCGCCAACGGAACGCGGGCGATGATGCCCACACCGGCGGCGCGCGCGGCCGGCACGACGGCCTCGAGCGGCTTCAGCCTGAACGCATTCAGGATGATCTGCACGCTGGCCAGGCCGGGCCGTTCGATGGCTGCGAGAGCCTGGTCGCAGGTCTCGACGCTCACCCCGTAGCCGGCGATGGCTCCCTCGGCGACGAGTGTGTCGAGCGCGTCGTAGACCTCGTCGGATTCGATCACGTCGCTCGGCGGGCAGTGCAGCTGCACGAGGTGCAGGGTGTCCATGCCGAGGTTCGTGCGGGACCGGTCGGTCCAGGCCCGGAAGTTGGCGAGCGTATAGTTCTCGGCCAGCTGGTCGACCCGTCGGCCCATCTTGGTGGCCACGGTGATGCCGGCGGCGGCGTCGCTGCCGGCCAGGAATCGACCGATGATCTGCTCGCTGCGGCCATCGCCGTAGACGTCGGCGGTGTCGAAGAAGGTGACGCCGGCGTCGACGGATGCCGCGAGCACCGCGGTCGCGTCGGCCTCCGACACGTCACCCCAGTCCGCTCCCAGCTGCCAGGTGCCCAGCCCGATCACGGAGACGATTCGGCCGGTTTTTCCGAGGGTTCGTGTGTCCATTTCTCCAGCCTAGCCACGGAAGCCAAAGTGGAAGCAGTGATCGACGAGGCAGCAGCCGCGGACAAGGCCCCGGCCCCGGCCCCGACTCTGTCGTCCGCGTCGATGACCCGGGCCAGTGCCCGGGCGAGCCGCGGCCGGATGAGATGGTCGTTCGCTTCGACGCGGTGCATGGTGACGTGGCGCATCCGTTCGATCACCGTCATGGAGCCGGCCGCGATGAAGGCGTCCAGCATGCCGTAGACCACGTCGACCGGCACTCGCACGGCCGCGATGTCGCTGACCACGGTCTGCGATTCGATGCAGTGCTCCAGCGATTTCACGAACGGGGTCCAGTTGCGCTCCGTCAGCTCGAAGATGCCCTTCGGCAGCAGCCGTGCGATGATGGCCGCGTTTGCGAGAGTGAACTCCTTGTTCAGCCGTAGGAAATCGTAGGCGCGCAGGTAGGCGTTGACCCGGGCCCGCACCCAGCGGTCACCGATGTCGGTCGGCGACAGATAGACCGGCGGCCCCACGAGCACCACCCGGGACACCTGGGTTCGACGGGACGCGCGGGTGCGGGGCATCGCCGCCAGCCGGGCCGCGATCAGGCTGCCGAGGGAGTGGCCCACCAGGATGAACGGCTCGCGGAGCTTCAGCGACCGGATCGTGGTGGCCAGGGCCTCGACGTGGTCCTCGAGCCGATACTCGCACCCTTCGGGGATCGGCGATTCGCCGAAACCCAGGATGTCGACGGCGATGACCCGGTGCCTGGGCACAAGCAGTGGCACCAGTTCCCGGAACGTTTCCGAGGAGGAGGCGATGCCGTGCACGAGAATCACGACCGGACCGGTTCCCTCATCGATTGCGATGTGCAGCAGCGGCGGGCGTGACCAGCCGAGCCGTTCGCAGAGGGTCGCCCACCAGATCATGGTTCCAGTATCGCCGTGAACGGCGTCCCCGATCCATTCGGCGACCGGTGTAGGCGGCGCATGCACGCGAAGCGCGCGCCGCATGCCGAGACTCGATTGTGATCCAGAGCCGGCGACAGCGGTCGTACAGTGGGGCCATGAAGCGTTTACCCGCGATCGCCGCGGTACTCCTGAGTGCACTGCTGCTGGCCGGATGCTCCGTGCCCGGCGCTTCCACCGACTCCGGCGGCCCCGCCACGTCCCCGGGCCTCGCCGAACCGGGCGTCGTCAATCCGGGGACCGTCACACCCGGCGCCGAACCCGGCGAGTCTCTCGACTCGCGCACCTTCCCGGACGGCAGCACTGGCGAGATCGCCTCCAGCCAGCGCGACGTGATCACCACCGGGATGGTGTCGATCACCGTGAAGGACCCGATCGCATCCGTGCAGGATGCCGTCACCATCACCGAGCAGGCCGGTGGTCGGATCGACAGCCGCACCGAGAACCCCGCCACCGGCAACCAGCCGGCGAGCGCGAACCTCACCCTGCGCATCCCCTCGGATGAGCTCGACCGCACGCTGGCGGAGCTGAAGCAGCTCGGCACCGTCAACTTCGTGTCGCTCAACGCCTCGGACATCACCCAGCAGACCCAGGACCTCGATGCCCGGATCACCTCGCTGCAGACCTCGGTCGACCGGTTACTCGCCCTGATGACGAGCGCCACGAACACGACCGACCTGATCGCCGTCGAGAACGCGCTGGCCGAGCGGCAGAGCGAGCTCGAGGGGTTGCAGGCGCAGCGGGATTACCTGTCCGACCAGGTTGATTTCTCGACCATCACGCTCGACCTGTACTCGACCGGCACAGTGGATCCCGGCACCCCGGACGACTTCTGGGATGCCATCGCGGCCGGCTGGAACGCCCTCCTGACAGCCCTCGGTACCGCGATCGTGGCCATCGGCTTCGCGCTGCCCTGGCTGCTCGCTCTCGGCCTGGTCGCAGCAATCGTCTACCTGGTGATCCGGTTGGCACGCAAGCGGCGCACGCCTGCGTAAACTTATTTGGTGTACACGTCTACCGAACTCTCCCCGCTCGGTGACGAGCTGCTCGAACGCATCCGCTCTCGTGCCGCGAAGCATGACCGGGACAATACGTTCCCCGCCGACGATCTGGCCGACCTGATCGCCTGCGGTTACCTCCGCTCGCTCGTGCCTGTCTCCCATGGTGGCCTCGGGCGCAGCGTGCAGCAGGTCGCCGATGACCAGATCCGGCTCGCCGCCCACGCCCCGGCCACGGCCCTCGCCGTCAACATGCACCTCGTCTGGACGGGCGTGGCTCTCACCCTGCATCAGCGCGGCGACGACAGCCTCGATTGCGTGCTGCACGGCGCCGCCGCGGGCGAGATCTTCGGCTTCGGCGTGAGCGAGCCGGGCAACGACCTCGTGCTCTCCGATTCGATCACGACGGCCACCCCGCAGCCAGACGGCGGCTACCGGTTCACCGGCACCAAGATTTTCACCACGCTCTCCCCGGCCTGGACCCGGCTCGGCACCATGGGGATCGACCGGGACTCCGTCGACGGCCCGAAAATCGTCTGGGCGTTCATCGATCGGGGCGACCCGGGCGTCAGTCAGAAGAATGATTGGGACACCCTGGGCATGCGAGCCAGCCAGAGCCGCAGCACCGTGCTCACCGGCGCATCCGCCCGCCCGGAGCAGGTCTTCCGGCGGCTGGATCCCGGGCCGAACCCTGACCCGCTGATCTTTGCGATCTTCGCCAATTTCGAGATCCTGCTGGCTGCCGTGTACACCGGCATCGGCCGGCGCGCGGTCGAGCTGGCCGTGCTGGCGGCGAAGCGGCGCACGTCGCTCAAGCACGACGGCCGAACCCTGGCGCAGGACCCGGACATCCGTTGGCGCGTCGCGGAGGCCGCGATGATGATGGATGGCCTGTACCCCCAGCTCGACGCCCTCGCCCACGATCTCGCCACTCAGGCCGACCACGGCCCGCGGTGGTTCCCGCTCCTGTCGGGTCTGAAGTATCGCGCCACCGAGACCGCGCGCCTGGTCGTCGACCAGGCGCTGCGGGTCAGCGGCGGCTCGTCGTACTTTGCCGGGAACGAGCTCGGGCGACTGTACCGCGACGTTCTTGCCGGGCTCTTCCACCCGTCCGACGCCGAATCGGCGCACGCCACCGTGGCTGCCGCCTGGCTGGGTCCGCTCGATGTCTGATGTCACCCGCGCGATCAACGTCTTCGACAGCGCCGCCTACACCCGCTCGGTCCTCGACCTCACCATGCGGCTCGCGGAGGTCATCTTCGCGGCCGGCGCCGGAGCCGAAGACGCCACGGCCGCCATGGAAGCCATCACCCGCGCCTACGGGCTGAGGGGAACCGAGGCCAACGTCACGCACACGATCATCGCGCTCACCCACGAGGACCCGGCCACGCACGAGTCCATCACCCGGAGCCGCAACGTCAAGTACCGTTCGCTCAACTACAGCAAGCTCGCGGCCACCTCCGAGCTGATCGCCGAGATCCTCGACTCGCCGCCGGATGTCGCCGATGCCCGCAAACGCCTGGCCACCATCGTCAGCGCCAAGCCGCAGGTACCGGCCCTGTACCGCCGGCTGGGCTGGAGCCTCGTCGGAGCCGGGGCCGCCGTGCTCATCGGCGGCGGGCTGGTTGTCTGCGTCGCCGCCTTCGTCGCCACCTTCTTCATCGACCTGATCACGACCTCGCTCGACCGCCGGCAGGTTCCCGTCTTCTACCAAAACGTGGTGGGCGGGGCGATCGGGCCGATTGTCGCCGCGATCGTCGCACTCATCGACACCTCGGCGAATCCGTCCCTGGTCGTCATCGCGACCATCATCATGCTCCTGGCCGGCGTCACCACCTTCGGTGCGGTCCACGACACACTGTCGGGCTTCTACCTGACCGGCACGGCACGGATGATGGAGGCCCTGTTGATCACGGGCGGCCTGGTCACCGGCGTGGCCGGGGCGTCACTGCTGGTGGCCCGCTTCGGGTTCCAATTGCGCGTCGATGCCAACCTCACGCCGACTCTGGCCGACTTGCCCGTGATGCTCGCCGCCGCCATGGTCATCGTCGCCGGTTTCGGCCTCGCCGTGCAGGTGCCGTGGCGGGCGTTCTGGGTGGTCTGCCTGCTCGGCGCCGTCGCCGAGCTGCTCTATCTGGGTGGGGCGAGCGCCGGCTTCGGCCTGGTCTGGTCGTCGGCTCTCAGCGCCATGGGTGTCGGTCTGCTGGCCGCGATCGCGGCCCGGATCGTGCGCACTCCCCCGCTGGTGATCGTCGTTTCCGCGCTCGTTCCCCTCGTTCCGGGGCTGATCCTGTTCCGCGGCCTGCTGCAGCTGTCCGACGGCAACATCGACGGCCTGCTCAGCATGCTGACCGCCGGTGCCGTGGCCGCTGCGCTGGCGGCGGGCGCCATCCTCGCCCAGTACGTGGTGCAGTTCGTCTGGGGTCCGGCGCGCAGGCTTCAGCGCCGCTTCGTGGGGCCGCTGATGGCTTTGCCCGTTCGGCTCGGCCGCGGCCCCGGCACCCGGATCTGACCCGGTGGACGAATCAAGCGGTTCCGGCTAGTTGGGAATATCCGCTTCGCCCTGCGGGTCTTCGGTCTCCTCCTCAACGAAGCGGTAAGGGATCGGTTCCTCGGTTTCGTGGCCGATCCGGAAACTGCGGCGCACGGTTGAGCCGTCTTCCGTCTCCTCAAGCACGACCTCCTGCTGGTACTCGCCGTTCACGTACTCGAGTTTCCGGGGCGTGCCGGCGGCGATCACGTTGGGTCCGTAGAAAATGGCCTCGTAGGTGGTCATGTCGCTCATATTTGGATCCCTTTCTCCGGGTGGAGACGTCTGCCTCCCTGGCGGGGCGCGTCGGTCTCAGCCTACGGCCGGGCGCGCAAGTTGCACAGGCCCGGGTGCCGGTGCGAGCGGGAAGGTGCCGTTTCGCGGCAACCCGCGTAGGGTCGAAGTCACGGTGCCGCTGGGGCTCGGTTCGAAGGAGTACACATGGCTGACAAATCACCCAAGAAGGACGCATCCAAAAAGGTTGCCGGCAAGTCCTTGAAGGAGAAGCGTGCCGACAAGCACGCCAAGGCGAACGAGACGACCGAGAAGGCGCGCAAGGCCTAGCGCCTGCTCCACGATTAAACTCAGGGTGTTGCCGCGCTAGCCGCGGCAACACCCTTTTATGTTCCGAAAGGACCTGCCGATGACCCTTCCCGCCATGGACACCCAAGTGAGCTACCCGGCCGGGCAGACCGAGAGCACCGCGACGGTGCTGCACGTCGAGCCGCTCCCGACCGGACTGCTTGCCGTGCTCCTCGACACCACCCCCGTGCACCCGGTCGACGCGGGTTGGCCCGACCAGGGTCCCGACCGGGCCGTGCTGCGCGCCCAGGGAATCGAGCTGCCGGTGCTGGACTGCGTCGTCGGAGCAACGGACGGGTCGGCGCTGCATCTCGGCCGGGACATCCCGGTGCCGAAGGGAACGCCCGGCTGGGCGTTCGTCGTGGCCCACATCGTGCAGCCCCATGCCGCCCTGATCGAGGGGCAGCCGGTCGACGCCGTCGTCGACACCGGCTACCGGCGACGGATGTCCGCGGGCCACACCGCGTGCCACCTCGCCTCCCTCGCCCTCAACCTGGCTCTCGCAAACCGGTGGAAGAAGGACGTGCGCACCGACGCTCTCGGCAGCCCCGACTTCGACGGCACCGCGATCGACGTGTCCCTCATCGGTGAGAACGAATCCGTGGACACCTACCGGCTCGGCAAATCCCTGCGCCGCAAGGGCTTCGTCACCGAGGAACTGGCCGACCAACTGGCCGAGATCGAATCGATGCTGAACACCTCTCTCGCCGGGTGGGTGGCTACGGACGCGAGCGTGCGCATCGACCGGGACGGCCCACTGCTGACCGACCGCCGGTACTGGGTCTGTGAGCTGCCGGCACACGACGTGCGCATCCCCTGCGGCGGCACCCACGTTTCCTCCTTGGCCGAGCTCGGTGCCGTGCGCGTGGCGCTGTCCACAACCGACGTGGAGGGCACGACCGTGCTCACCATGGAGACGTTCGTCGGCCGATCGGCGCTCGGCGGCTGAGGCCGGCGCAGGTCGGCACGTGAACTCGACTTGGATCAGAAACTCTCATTTCGGAGATTTTTGCGACACGCCTTTCACCCCGGCGCACCACGCCGCATGAACCGAAAATCTCCGAGTTCGGCGACGGAATGGCTCGTCGGCCTGAAGACGAAGACAGAAAGAAGAAGGCCCCCGGTTTCCCAGGGGCCTGCGACTGACGATTGTCACTATCTCGGTGGAGCTAAGGAGATTCGAACTCCTGACCTTCTCATTGCGAACGAGACGCGCTACCAACTGCGCCATAGCCCCTAACTGCTTATGTAGAATATCACGCGCGGCGACCGAGTTTCGCCGAACCGCCCGCTAGAGCCCGAATGGGCCCGGGTTCGGTCAGCCGACGGCGCGGCGACGGCGCAGCACGTCGTCGAGGTCGCTCATGCCGGGAGCGGTGTCTCCGACGACCCCCATCGACGCGAACCGGCTCGCTGCGGGCACGGCCGGAGTATTCTCGCGACCGGGCGCCGCACGCGTGAGCGGGGTGACGGCCACCTCGAGGGCCGCGGCCCGGCGGGCGAGTTCCGCCTCTGCGGCTACCTTCCGCAGCTCGGCGGCGGCATCCACGGATGCCATCGCCGCCTGGGCGACGGATCCGCGCGACAGGTGCATCGGCCGAGGCAGCGGCAGCGGCGTCCAGCTCGGAGCGACGACCGGCGTCTCCTCGAGGTGCACGGACTCGAAGGCCTGCCCAACGCGGGCGGAGGGGTAGCTGACCTCTGAGCCATTCGCGGCGGCAGCGTGCTGGTGGGCGCGGCGAGATGTGCGGGCGAGGCGCGACAGCGCCCCGACAGCGAGCGCGACCGTAGCCAGGCCGGCGAGGACTGCGGTCCAGGCTCCGCCCGCTGCCACCGCGAGAACCCCGGAGACGAAGAAGAGGATGCCCCCGAGCAGGATCAGGGAGGTCAGCGCTCGCACCCGGCGCAGACGCAGAGCGCGAGCGCGACCCGGCGATCCGGCCACGACCCCGGCGCCCACGGCGCCGGCACGCACGGCGGAAGCCTGGGCAGCGACCTCTCGAGCGGCAGCGGCGCGGTTTGTGGCGGCCAGGGCCGCGGCGGAGCGCCGGGCGGACGCGGCGGCATCCGTCACCGCCTTCGCCTCGGCTCGGGCATCGTCTTCGGCCTGGGCCAGCAGCTTGCGTTGGGTCAGGACGGTTCGGGCATTCGCTTCGAGCCGCACCTGCTGGGGCACCTCGGACGTCTCCGCCAGAATGCGCATGGTCTGCTGCAAGCGAACAGCGTTGCGCTCGGTGGTGAGGTACTGGCGTCGGCGCGCCCAGGTCGGCATGAGATAGGTCACCCACAGGGCAGCCGCGACCGCAATCATCACTCCCCCGCCCAGGATCTCACTACTCATAATCTCTAAGGTAAGAGGGCCGTAGCCATGCGGTGATGATTATCGAGGGTGTGTCACGGGCAATTCCCGCACTCATCGGTCACTCACCGTCAACGGATGCGCGGCCGCGGCCCGATCGACGTCCGTCACCCGGGCGGCGTCGGCCGGCGCCTGGCCGAACTGCCAGCGGTGCAGCACGCCCTGGCGCACCTCTTCGGCCACCAGCCCGAAGCAAAAATGGTCGCGCCAGTCGCCGTTAATGTGGATGTACCGGCGACGCAGACCCTCGTAGCGGAAGCCGAGTTTCTCCACGACCCGCAGCGAGGGCACGTTCTCGGGTCGGATGCAGATCTCCATGCGGTGCAGCCCGAGCTGGCCGAAGCAGTAGTCGGTGGCCAGGGCTACGGCTGTGGGCGTGATCGCCTTCCCCGCGAATTCCTCGCCCACCCAATAGCCGATGGTGGCCGACGACAGGGAGCCCCAGGTGATCGACGACACGTTGAGCTGGCCGGCCAGCTCGCCCTGGTATTCGACCAGGAACGGCAGCCCGCTGCCGGCACGAGAGTGCGCAAGCAGGCTGCGGATGCTGGCGCGGGTGTCGAAGGACATCGGCGCATAGGGGCTGGTGGCCTCCCAGGTGCGCAGCCAGCCCCGGTTCTCCATCAGGGAACGGTCGAGGTTGCGGTCATCGCGCAATCGGATCGGTCGCAGTGTGACGGGACCCTCATGAAGCGTCGGTATTGCGATCGCCACAGTGTGCCCGTCTACTCAATGCCGAAATGGTGTTTCCTTAATCTACCGCGCGTGTTTTATTCGAGAGTGGCGACGAACTCGTGCAGCCAGGGCCGCAGGTCCGGTCCGAGGTCCTCGCGGTCGACGGCAAGCTGCACAATGGCCTTGATGTAGTCGAGGCGGTCGCCGGTGTCGTAGCGGCGGCCACGGAAAATGACCCCGTACACGCCGCCGCTGGTGACCGGGTTCAGCGCCATCTCCTGCAGCGCGTCGGTGAGCTGGATCTCGTTACCCTTGCCCGGCTGGGTGCGCTCGAGCACCTCGAAGACCTCGGGGCGTAGCACGTAGCGGCCGATGATGGCCAGGTTCGACGGGGCATCCTCGGTGCTGGGCTTCTCGACCAGCCCGGTGACCCGCACCACGTCGGGATCGTCGGTGGCCTCGACCGCGGCCGCTCCGTAAAGGTGGATCTGTGAGGGCTCCACCTCCATCAGGGCAATGATGCTGGTATTGCGCGTGCTCTGCTCGGCGAGCATCTTCGACAACAGCGGGTCGCGCGCGTCGATGATGTCGTCACCGAGCAGCACCGCGAACGGTTCGTTGCCAACATGCATCTTGGCCCGCAGCACCGCGTGGCCGAGGCCCAGCGGGTCACCCTGGCGTACGTAGTGGATGTCGGCCAGGTCGGTGGCGTGGTTGACCTTCTCCAGTCGGCTGTGGTCGCCCTTTTTCTTCAGGATCGCCTCGAGTTCGGTCATGCGGTCGAAGTGGTTTTCCAGCGCGTTCTTGTTGCGCCCGGTGACCATCAGCACGTCGGTCAGGCCCGCGGCCACGGCCTCCTCCACCACGTACTGGATCGCCGGTTTGTCGACGACCGGCAGCATCTCCTTCGGCATGGCCTTGGTGGCCGGAAGAAAACGAGTGCCCAGTCCTGCAGCAGGAATGACGGCTTTGGTAATTGGTGTCCCCATGGTCCCTACGATATCGGCATCTAGGATGAGATATATGGATTCCGATATCGGTCACCGAAAGCGCGCGCTTCGCGCCGAGCTGCGGGAGCGCCGCCAGAACCTGACCTCGGTCGAGCGGGAGGCCGCGACGGCCGGATTCACTCAGAATCTGCAGAGCATCACTCTGGATCTGTCGGCCCGGTCCATCTCCTGCTACCTGTCCTCCCGCAACGAACCGGACACCCGCCCGTTCGTGAACTGGGCGGAGGCCCAGGGCATCCGGGTGCTGTTTCCGGTGTCCCGCGATGACGGACTCCTCGACTGGACCGTCGGCGAGGACCAGACCGAATTCGAGGGTCTCTCGGGCGCCCCCGAGGCAGGCGGCAGCCTGCTGGGCCCGATCGCGATCAACGACGTTGACCTCATCATCGTGCCGGCCGCCGCCGTCGATGCGACCGGCCTGCGCATGGGCTGGGGTCGCGGCTACTACGACAAGACCCTAGGCTCGATGGAGAAGTGCCCGCCGGTGTATGCCGTCGTCTTCGACAACGAATTCGTCGACGAGGTGCCCCGCGAGGTTCACGACCAGCCGGTCGACGGCCTGGTCACCCCCACGCGCATCATCGCGTTCTGATCGGCCCTCCCCCTACTTCCTGTTCAACGAAAGCCATTTCATAATCGGAGATTCCGGCCCACGGGCCGGTCCCCCATCGGAGTTCCAGTGCCTACCTATTCCTACCGCTGCACCGAGTGCGACACCGCGTTCGACATCCAGCAAGCATTCACCGACAACTCGCTCACCACGTGCCCGACCTGTGGCGGCAAGCTGCGCAAGGTCTTCTCGTCGATCGGCGTGACCTTCAGCGGTTCCGGCTTCTACAGCAACGACGCCCGGTCGGATGCGAAGCGCTCGCTCGAGCGCTCGTCGAAGACCCCGGACAAAAAGTCAGACAAGAGCTCAGACGCGAAGTCGGGCGATTCCGGCTCCGGCACCGGTTCCGGCTCCTCCAGCGAGAAGTCCGCGGCCCCCGCGAAAGACAGTTCCGGCCCGACGAAAGTCGCAAGCATCAGCACCAGCAACACGCCCGCGTCCGCCGCGAAGGCCTCCTAACCCCCAGCACCTCACCGCCTCAGCACCTCAGCACACCACTCGCCTGTCCCGGCGCCGAGACCTCACCGGAGTATCACCATGATCCAGGGCTTCAAAGAATTCATCATGCGCGGCAACGTCATCGAGCTTGCTGTCGCCGTGGTCATCGGCGCGGCGTTCACCGGGGTGGTCAGCGCGATCGTCACGGGCATCTTCAACCCGCTGATCGCGGCGATCTTCGACTCGGAGAGCCTGGCGGAGGCGATGGTCATCGGCCTTCCCGGCGGGGGCGGCCTGTCGTTCGGTCTCGTGCTCGCCGCGGCCATCAACTTCCTGCTGGTCGCGGCCGTCGTCTATTTCGTCTTCGTGATGCCGCTCAACCACCTCAAGCACACGCAGGAGCGTCGCCGTGCAGTCGGAATTCCCTCCACCGCCGATGCCGCCGCCCCCACAACGGAACTCGACCTCCTGACCGAGATCCGCGACCTGCTGGCCGCCGGCGCGACACTCGACCAGGGTCCGAAGCACACGCTCTAGATGAGTGAGGCCTCATCGATTGGTTACCGCTCCCGGCAAGCCAATTCTGACCGGCCCCCGTTGACGCTGCCCAGTACAGGCGGAAGGCCGTGTCCGGGGTCGAACCAATTCGACGGAGATTCTGACGTTTGAGCGGGATTTCGGCCTGTTTCCGGACGATACGGGCAGAATCTCCGTCGAATTCGTTCGGGCCGCGGGCGGAGCGCGTGGTGGATACCGAACGGCACAAGCGCTGCTGCACAGCAGGCAGGGGTTGTGGCCAACTCAGGAGATCCGTCCGGCCGGGTCGGGCATCCGCGCCGGTTCCGCACTGCTCCGCGGCGGCTGGTGAATGCGGCCGGCGGATGTCCTGAGTTAGCCACACACACACACACACGGGCTCGGCGGGCCCATCGCCCACGACGATGCGGCCTCACTCATCCACGGCAGTCACCAACTCCGTCCCTTCGGCTACCAGTGCGGCGGGCGGTCCTGACGGAGCCGTTCGTCGTTGACGCCGCGGGTGCCATGTCCGGCGGGATCGGCGGGCACGATGCCGCCCTCCTCGCGCAGAACCGGTGGGTGCGGATCGGGGTCGGTGTCGGGCGCGGGCGTCAGCCGAGCACGCCGGGACGTGCCGGCCGATTTGACGACGGACTGCCGGGGAACGACGGATGCGTCCCGGTGGCCGACCTTATCCCGGTGGTCGAACTTGTCGAGACCATCCCGCTCGGGTACGCCGCGCTCAGGCACCAGGTCGGCGCACCGGACCGGACGAACCAGGCCCCGTCGAACCACGCCCCGACGAACCACGCCCCGTCGAACCAGGCGCCGTCGAACCAGGCGCCGTCGAACTAGGCGCCGTCGTACCATGCGCGGCCGAGCCATGCGCGGAGGATGCGGCAGCCGCCGCCGCCGCCGGCACCGACAGTCCGACGAGTGCCGCCACGCGGGCGGCCACCGCGTCCGGGTTGCTGAAGAGTTCGAAGCTGTGCACCCGCAGGTAGTGCCAGCCGAGGCGGCGCAGCACTTCGGGGCGGAGCCTCAGAGACTCGCGCAAGCTCGACCGGCCGACGACGGCATCCGTTTCGACGACGACGGCACGGCCCGCGTGCGAGCCGGCGAGGGCCAGCTTGCCGCGGTGGCCGAGCGACACGGTGAGGCCAAGGCGTTCCAGGCGGCGGGCCAGGTCGACCAGCATCGCCTCGCTTGCGTCGGGAACCTGGGCCTCGTTGCGGCGCGCCTCGGTCTCGCTGAGCACCTGGGAGAGCGCGAGGATGCCGTGGCGCTGGCGATCCTCGTCGATGTCGGAGGGGCGGAAGCAGGAAACGATGTCCATGGCCCGGCGGGCCCGGGTCATGCCGATGGCCAGCAGCCGCTCACCGCCCGGTTCACCGAGCGAACCGAAGTTCGTCAGGAGACGGCCGTGCGGGGTGCGGCCGTAGCCGATGGAAAAGATCACCCGGTCGCGGCTCTGCGCCACGGCCTGCTCGAGGGTGAGCACAGTGAATGGCTCGGCCCGGTCTTTCAGGATGAAGTCGGAGAGGTCGGTACGCTTGGAGAAGGCGGACAGCACTGCCTGGTGCACACGCACGGAGTGCCGCGCGCTGGCCGTGATGACCATGAGTGATTCCTTCGGGCGTTTGACGGCGTGGTCCATGACGAGTTCGACGACCTTGGCCACCTCGGCGTCGACGCTTTCCACGGCCCCGGAGTCGGCGTCGGGCATGCCGTGCCCGCCGGCCACGTAGTTGATGGTGAGGCTGCCGTGCCCGAGGTAGCTGCCCGCCCAGGGCAGGGAGTCGATGCGCCCGCCGTAGAAACGGTGGTTGACGAGTTCCGCGAGGTCTTCGCCGCCAGCGCGGTAGCTGCGGGTCAGGGTGAGGGTCGGCAGCAGCTCGCCGAGGCGGGCCAGGGCCGAGTCGGCGTGCAGGGCGTCGACGTTGGTCTCCTGCTCGACGCGGTCGTCGGCGGCGGCCGTGATGCCGGTCTCGAACGACGACGGTGTCTGCGTGACCGGGTCGCCGAACGCGACGATCTGCCGGCCGCGACGGATGGCGCCGACGTTCTCGGCCAGAGTGGTGGCGCCGGCGTCGACGAGCAGGACGGTGTCGAAGCTCATCTGGTCGGCGAGTGCCGCCACCTCGTAGGGCGAGGCCAGCCAGACCGGGGCGAGCACGCGGCCCAGGTGCGGGGCGGCCTTGTGCAGGCGGGTGGGGGTGGCCCGGTCGGCGCGCAACAGGCGCCTGAGGTTGTCGGCCTCCTCGGGCCAGTCGACGACGCCGATCTTCCAGGTCTCGGCGAGCAGCCAGGCGAGGAGCTGCCCGGTGGTCGAGGCGTGCGCCTCGTCGACCAGGCGGAAGTCGGCCTCGAGCCGGTCGAGAACCTGCGTGTTGGCGTTCAGGAGGGCCTTGTCGCCGCTGAGCATGGTCTCGAGCACGGACTGCCACCAGGCGAGTTCGAGCTCGTCGGCGACGTCTCTCTCGGACACGTGGCGCTGGGCCAGGTCGGTCATCAGCGGGTCGAGATTGTGTTCGCGCAGGGTAGCGAGCAGCGCGGTGCGCTCATGTAGGTTCGCCAGTACCTCGCTCTCGGCGGCCAGGCCGGAGATCGTGTAGATGAGCTCCTTCACCGGGCGGTTCGACAGCTGACGCGTGGTTCCGGCCGCTCCGAGCGGAATGTCGAGGCTCGCGAGGTCTTCCGAGACGCGCTGGTAGGCCACGTGCACATCCGAGATACCCACAGGCACCTCGGGGGTGACGCCGGCGACTACGAAGCGCTGCCACAGGGTGCGCTGCTGCTGGATGCGGCGCAGGCTCTCGTTCATGTCGCTCACGTGCACGCCGGGGCGCAGGTATTCCACAGCGAGCTTGCGCAGACGGCGACGGTTCGCGCCGGTCATCTCGGGCGACTCCCGGCGGGACGCGGTCGCGGAGATCAGTTCGGTCAGGGACCGGTCGAAGACGGCCGGCTGGAACTTGTCGAGCGTCTCCCGGATGTCGAGCAGCAGCCTCAGGTAGACGCCGAGCTCGGCGATGGTCTCGAACGGTCGCAGTCGGGTCTGGCCGACGAGTCCGGCGGCACGCTCGAGCAGGCGCGGGAGTTCGATCTGGTTGACCCGTTTGGCCAGCTGGTGCGCCGCCGAGGCGTCCGCGGTGGAGGAGAAGGAGGCTCCGTACCAGGGCGAGTCGCCCGGTCCGTAGCGGAATTCACCGAGTGCAGCCGCCTTGATCAGGGTGGCGGCGGCGGCCGGCCGACCCTGCGCCAGGCGTTCGAGCGCGCGTCGGTCGAGCCTGGCCGTGGTCGAGGGAGGTGAGGGCAGCTGCGCGAGGCGTGCCAGCTCACCGAGGGCGTCGAGAACAGACACCCCGAGCGCCGGGTCGCGGCGGGTGAGCGCCGACCGGTAGTCGAGTAGCACCTTGCGCAGGCGCACGAGCGCGTCGTCGACGTCGCCGACCATGGGCTGGGTGGCCTTCTCGTTGCGGGTGATCGCCTGGATCAGGTCCCGGCGCAGGGTGCGGGGGGTCACGGCGACCCCGGGCAGCCCGACCTGCACCAAGCGGTGCGCGATACCGTCGAGGCTGGAGCGGCGGGCGCTGACGACGAGCACGCGCTTGTGCTGAGCGATAAGCGAGCCGATCGCGTTCACAATCGTCTGCGTGCCGCCGGTGCCGGGAAGGGTTTTCACGACGAGCGAGTTGCCGGCCGCGATCTGTGCGACGACGTTCTCCTGCTCGGAGTCCGCGTCAAGCAGAAGGATGTCGGTGGCCGGTGGCCGGGAATCCTGGCCGAGCGGGACGACCGGGTTGTACGCGGTCTCGATGGCGCGCCGGGCGCTGGCGTTGCCACCGATCGCGTCGAGCAGCGGATGGTCCAGGTTGGCCGCATCGGCGGCGAGAGCGCGGCCGACGTCAGCGAACACGGAGGCCACGAGGCGCGGTACCACGTTGAACCAGGGCAGGTGCGAGGTGAGGCCGCGCAACCGGTCGATCACGGGCTGCGGTTTGAAGGCGCCGTTGGTGACGGCCAACGCCACGAACGCATCCGCATCCAGAACGATCTCGAACTGGTCCTTCAGCGCGCGGGCCAGTTCCGGGTTGAGGAACGGCTGGCCCTTGAGCTTGAGTTCGAAATCGCGGCCGTAGCGGCGAATGGCGAGGGGGCGCAGCAGCACGGGAGCGCTGTAGTCCACATCGTTGTGGCGCCACTCGGCGAGGCCGATGGCCAGGTGCACCGATTCGATGCCGCGCATGGAGCGCAGTTCGATGCCCTTCTGGGTGATCTCGCCGGCCGCCAGCCGCGCGTTGCGCAGGGCCAGCTCGTCGCGGATCAGGTTGGAGAGCAGAGCCGTCTTGCCGGTGATGAACTGGGGCAGACCGCCCGGATGGGTGGCGCTCAGTTCGATCCGCGTGCGGGGTCCGTCGCTGAAGTGCAGCAGCGGGGAACGCCCGCCCACTTCGGCGAGTTCGTCGCGCCAGCGCTGCCAGACCGGGTCGGCCACATTGCCCACGGTGAGGGACGGATCGCCCAAGCTGACCGCGTGCGGAGCCGCAGAATCGTGCGGGTCGGTGGGCGGAGCATCCTGAATCTCCGTCAGGATGCCGTCGTCATCTAGTTTCTTATCGAGGCGCCACACACTCGACACCATAAGCCAAATCCCTCCGATTCCCCGGCAGGCGGCCCGGAATTGCGCGGATTCAGCCCCGAATTGTCTCAAAACGGGGCCTCCGGATGCGCGTGCGGCCGTCAGCGATTCGGCTCGCCTCGGCGAGAATGGTGCAATGAAACTCCCCCTCGTCGAACTCCACCTGCACATCGAGGGAACCCTCGAACCGGAGCTGCTCTTCGAGCTGGCCGCGCGGAACGCGGTGACTCTGCCGTGGGCGTCGTTGGCGGAGCTGCGCGCCCAGTACGACTTCGCCGACCTGCAGTCGTTCCTGAACCTCTACTACCGGGCCCTGGACGTGCTGCGTGAACGGATCGACTTCACCGACCTGACCCGCGCCTACCTGGCCCGCGCCCGCACGGCCGGGGTGCGGCACGCGGAGCTCTTCTTCGACCCGCAGGCGCACACGAGCCGGGGCGTCCCGCTGGTCACCGCCCTGGCGGGGGTGCGCGACGCCCTGGACCGGTCGGTCGACGAGTGGAGCATCAGCACGAAGCTGATCGTGACGTTCCTCCGGGACCGTCCACCCGCCGAGGCCCTGCAGATCCTGCGAGAGATTCTCGCCGGTGGGGTGCCGATCGACGGCATCGGGCTGGACTCGGCCGAGGTCGGCTATCCCCCGGAGCTCTTCACCGAGGTCTTCGCTCTGGCCCGCGAGAACGGTTTGCGCCTGGTGGCGCATGCGGGCGAGGAAGGACCGCCCGACTTCGTCTGGCAGGCCCTCGACCTGCTCGGGGTGGAACGCGTCGACCACGGCATCCGCAGCCTGGAAGACGAGGTGCTGCTTGACCGGCTTGTGCGGGACCGCATCCCGCTCACGGTCTGCCCGTTCTCGAATGTGCGACTGCGCGTGATCGACACCCTCGCCGACCACCCCATCGTGCGGATGCTCGACCGCGGGCTGCTCGCCTGCATCAACTCCGACGACCCGGCCTACTTCGGCGGCTACATCGACGACAACCTGGCCGCGGTCGATGCGGAGTTCGGCCTGGGACCGGACCGGCTGGCCCTGCTCGCCCGGAACGGGATCGAGGCGTCGTTCCTGACGAACGGGGAGAAGGCGGCCCTGACTGCCGAGGTCGATGCCTGGCGTGCTGCCCAGCCGGCGCCGGCTATAGCCATCCGTTCTTCTTGAAGACGCCGTAGAGGCCGACGCCCATCGCGAGCATGAGGGCGAGTGCGAACGGGTAGCCGAACACCCAGGTGAGCTCGGGCATGTGGGTGAAGTTCATGCCGTAGATGGTGCCCACGAGCGTGGGCGCGAAGAGGATGGCCGCCCAGCTCGAGATCTTCTTGACCTCTTCGCTCTGGACGAGGCTGGTCTCGGACAACCGCCGGGTCTCCTCGTTCTGGCGCTGGGTGACAAGGGTGCTGTGCACAGTGAGGGCATTGTCGAGGAGCTGGCGGAACGCGTCGCCGCGCTCGACAACCCGCAGGGTGTGGTCGAGCACGTCACGCAGGTAGTGGCTGAGCTCCGCGGGGACGTTGTAGGTGGTGAAGCCCTTCTGCAACGACTCCAGCATGCCCACGAGCGGCTGCGTCGCACGCTGGAACTCGATCACCTCCCGGGAGAGGTCGTAGATGCGCCGGGCGACGGCCTGATCGCCATCGAAGAGCTGGTCCTCGATCTCGTCGATGTCGTTCTCCAACCCGGCGACGACCGGCCCATACTCGTCGACGATCTGGTCGAGGATGGCGTAGAGCACGGCCTCCGGCCCGAGGGCCAGCAGCTCCGGCGTCTTCTCCATGCGCTCGCGCACCTGCGCGAGGTCGGGCGACTCGGCGTGGCGGATGGTGGCCACGAAGTCCGGGCCCACGAAAACGTGCAGCTCGCCGAACTCGACGCGTTCTTCCTGGTCGAGGTAGCGGGCCGGACGCAGCACGACGAAGAGGATGTCGTCGAAGCGTTCCAGCTTCGCCCGCTGGTGGCCCTTCAGCGCGTCTTCGACCGAGAGGTGGTGCAGGCTGAATTCGGCCGCGACCGAGCGCACCTCGTCGGGTGAGGGCCGGTACATCCCGATCCAGGCGAAGCCCTGGTGGGCCTTCATCACCTCATAGGTCTCGTCGAGCGTCGTCGGGTTCGCGGCCCGGCGGCCCTTCACATATACAGCGTTGTCGATCAGTGCCACGCGCGCTCTCCTTAGCTAACAGCTACCAGTGTCGCACCGGACGGGCCGCCCGCTGAGCGGGCTCACGCACTGACCGGCCTCGCGCACTGACCGGGCACGCGCTCTGACCGGGCACCGGCGGGGAAGGTAGGTTGGGGGTCGTGAACCCTGAGCGAGCCGGAGACGTCTTCATCGTCGTCGCTCCCCGCGGGTCCACGGATGCCGACGACCGTCGGTTCCTGGCGGCCGCGGCTGCCTGGGCGCTCGGCGTTGATCCGCGCCTCGTGCGCATCGAGCGGAACTGTCCGCACTGCGGCGGCCGGGACCACGGCCGGCCGCTGGTGGCGGTGTCGCCCGGGGCCGGAGCGGGGACCCACCCGCTGCACGTCAGCCTCAGTCGCGCCGTAGGGTGCGTCGCGTTCGCCCTGACCTTCCTCGGCCCGGTCGGGGTGGACATCGAGAGCGTCGCGGACGTCTCCCGGGCCGGGTTCGATGCGGTCGCGCTCGGGCAGGCGGAGCTCACCGCCCTGGCCAGACTGTCGGCCCCCGCCGCGGGCGCCGCCGCGGGCGCCGCCGCGGGCGCCGCCGACACCGCACGCGCGCGGGCCCGGTTGTGGACCGCGAAGGAGGCGGTGCTGAAGTGCACGGGCGACGGGCTCCGAGTGGACCCGCGCAACCTGACCGTCTCGTTGCCGGGCGGCGGCGGCCGGGGCTCGCCGCGCCTCGACGCCTGGCGCGGAGCCGACGTCGACGTTGACGTCGACGCGATTCGGCTTCGCGACTTCGACCCGGGTACGGCGCTCATGGGTGCCGAGTACGTGGGCACGGCGCTCGTCGGCACGGCGCTCGTCGGTACGGTGGCCGTTCTCGGCGAGGGCAGGCGCGCCGCGGACGGGCCGACCGTGCATATCGTGCCGAATGCGGACATCCGTCACCACCTGAATGGTCCGGCCTAGCCGGTTGAGTCCGAGACCGCCGTACAGCACTCCGCCCCGAACGAATTCGACAGAGATTTTGCCCGAAAGGGGCTCAAAAACCGGAAAATGACTCGCATTCGAGAGAATCTCCGTCGAATTGGTTCGACGCCGGGCGGGAGGGTCGGTCGGCTGGCCCAGCCAACCTCGCCTAAAGCTTGGGCAGGGCGCTCCGGTAGATCCAGCGGTCGACGATCCGGCGAATTTCACCGCTATCGGTGTGCACGGAAAGGAACTCCACAAGGTCCTCGGTAGTGATCGAACCGTGGCGGCGCGCCCGCGTATAGGCGCGCACGGCGCCGAAGAAGGCGTCGTCGCCGAGCGACCGGCGCACCGCGTGCAGGGCCAGGGCGCCGCGCTTGTAGACCCGGTCGTCGAACATGTCGTGCGGCCCCGGTTCGCCGACGACGATGTCCCGCGGCAGGGCCGCGATCTCGGTCCGGTGCACGGCGGCACTCGCATCGGTCGTTGGTCCACCGCCGGCCTCCGCCCACAGCCACTCGGCGTAGCAGGCGAACCCCTCGTGCAGCCAGATGTCCTGCCACCGCACGACGGTCAGGCTGTTGCCGAACCACTGGTGGGCCAGTTCGTGGGCGATCAGCCGGTCGCTGCCGTGCGCACCGTCGACGTGGTTGCGACCGAAAATGGCGAGGCCGTGGGCCTCGAGCGGGATCTCCAGCTCGTCGTCGGTGACCACGACCGAGTAGGCGTCGAACGGGTAGGGACCGAAGCGGTCGGCGAAGAGGGAGATCATCTCCGGAAGTCGGGCGAAGTCCACCGCCACCTCGCGGGCGAGGTTTGCCGGGAAGAAGATGCGTTGGGCCACCGGGGCGGCGGCGGCGTCGGTGCGCCGGTAACGGCCGATCAGCACCGTGGCCAGGTAAGTAGCCATCGGCTCCTTCACCTCGTAGGTCCAGCTGGTGCGGCCAGACCGGGTCGTGCGCGCGATCAGCGTACCGTTCGCCACGACCGTGTAGGGGTCCTCGCAGCTGACCCGGATGCGGAACGAGGCCTTGTTGCTGGGGTGGTCGTTGCAGGGGAACCACGACGCCGACCCGGTCGGCTGGCCGGCCACGAGCACGCCGTCGTCGAGTTCCTCCCAGCCGACCTCGCCCCAGATGCTCTTCAACGGATGCGGCGCGCCGCGATACCGCACGGTCACCTCGAACAGCGCCCCGGCCTCGATCGTCGCCACCACCGTGATGGTGAGCTTTCGCGCCCTCTGGCTCACCTTCAGCGCCCGCACCCCGTCGACGGTGACCCGGTCCACAGTGAGACCATCGAAGTCGAGGCTGAACCGGTCCAGCCTCATCGATGCCCGGGCCTGCACGGTGGCTGTGGCCCGCAACTGGTTGGTGGTCACCCGGTAGTCGAGGTTCAGGTCGTAGTGCAGGGCGAGGTAACCGCCGTTCCCGTTGCCCGGCAGGTACGGGTCGCCCGCGGTGGCGGCGCCGTGGGTGGGAGCGGCCCCTCGAACGCCGGCCGGGCCGAGCGCGGATCTGGGCGGCAGCGGGGTGAGGCTCTTGGCCGGGCTCTGAGCGGGGCCTGAGGGCGGTGGGGTGCGAGGCATGGTGGGCATCAAGTTTGCCATGGCAGACTGCGCCACGGCGAAATGGGGTTGCCCGACCACACCGACCCGGCCGGCACGCGTTCTCCGCGCATCACCAGCGAGGCAGGCCCCACAGTGGCGCCCTCCTCGATGTCGGCCGCCGGCAGAATCACGCTGTGCGGCCCGAGCGTGGCGCCCGCCGCCAGGGTGACCCGGTCCAATTGCATGATGCGGTCGTGGAACAGGTGCGTCTGCACCACGCAGCCCCGGTTCACGGTCGCACCGTCTTTGATGCTCACCAGGTCCGCCTCCGGCAGCCAGTAGGTCTCGCACCACACGCCGTACCCGATGTGCGCGCCGAGAGTGCGAAGCCACACGGCGAGCGCCGGCGTGCCGGCCGCCTTCGCCGCGAACCAGGGTCGGGCGACCATCTCGACGAAGCTGTCCGACACCTCGTTGCGCCAGATGAACGACGACCAGAGCGGATGTTCCGTAGCGTCGATCCGGCCCACCAGTAACCACTTCGCGGCCGTGGTCACCAGGGCGGCGACGGCCCCCGCGGCCAGCAGCACCAGACCCGAGAGCGCGATCGTCCACCCCAGGCCGACCGTGAGCCAGAGCGCATCAAGGGCGACGAGCACGCCGAGGGCGATCAGGACCGTGACGATGACCGGCATGATCCGGAGCATCTCCCACAGCGCCCGCCAGGTGACGAGCCGGGCCGGTGGGTGGAAGGTGCGGGCCTCGTCGACATCCGTCACCGTGCGGCGCAGCCGTTCGGGCGGGTTGCCCAGCCAGGACGACCCGCGTTTCGCCTTGCGCGGCGTGGAGGAGAGCACCGCGACGAGCCCGTTGCGCGGCACCGTGCGGCCCGCGCCCGCCATGCCGCTGTTGCCGAGGAACGCCCGGCGGCCGATCTTGGCCGGCCCGATGTGCAGCCAGCCGCCGCCGAGTTCATAGCAGGCGACCATGGTGTCGTCGGCGAGGAACGCGGCCGGGGCGATGGTCGTCAGGGCGGGGATGAGAAGCACGGTGGAGGCTTCCACGCCGGCGCCCACCTTCGCGCCGAGCAGGCGCAGCCAGATCGGGGTGAGCAGGCTCGCGTAGATCGGGAACAGGACCGTGCGGGCGCCGTCGAGGATGCGCTCGGTCATCCAGACCTGCCAGCCGATCCGGCTGCGCACGGGATAGTACCCCTCCCGCAGGCCCACACCGAGCAGCCGAACGGAGCCGAGCACCAGCAGCGCGTAGACCAGCCCGGCTGCCACGACCGCGAGCGGGGTGGCCAGGGCGGCCCGCCCGGCCGCGTCGGCCAGGGTCGCGGCGTCGCCGATGGACGCCCCGACGATGAGCGCTCCGACGAGCACCGCGATCGCGGGCAGGGCCGTCATGGCGATGGCCCCGGTCGCGAAGGCGGTCAGCCAGCGGGTCCCGCGCGGCGGGCGCTCGGCCGGCCAGGAGCCGCGGGCGGCGCCCATGCGGGCGGCCGGGGAACCGGCCCAGCGTTCACCCGGCGGCACCGGTCCGGAGACGGCCGAGCCCGGCTCGATTACGGCGCCCCGCCCGATGTCGGCGCCTCCGAGCAGTGCGCTGCGGGAGCCGACCGTGGCGCCGGCGCCGATCCGCACCGGCCCGATGCGCAGCACGTCGCCGTCGATCCAGTAGCCGGACAGGTCGGTCTCGGGTTCGATGGCTGCCCCGGCACCGATGTCCAGCATTCCGGTTACCGGCGGCAGGGAGTGCAGGTCGACGTCGGTGCCGATGCGGGCGCCGAGGGCCCTGGCGTAGTAGCTGATCCAGGGGGCACCGGCCAGGCTCACGGCATCCGAGAGCAGTGCCACCTGTTCGGCGAGCCAGAGGCGCAGGTGCACCGATCCGCCGCGCGGATAGTTGCCCGGCTCCACGCCGCGCAACAGCAGCCGGGCGGCGACGACGGAGATGGCCATCTTGCCGGGCGGGGTGACGAAGAGCACGAACCCGAGCGCCACCCACCACCAGGAGATGGTGGGCGCGAAGGAGGCGCCTGCCCAGCCCGCGAGCAGGTTGTTCGCCGCCGCGAGGTAGACCAGCCAACGCGCGCCGACCAGCACGTGCAGCGGCACGCCCAGCAGGGTGATGGTGAGGCGGCTGCGCCGGGGCACCGGCTGAACCTCCCGCACGATACTCGCCGCCGCGGGTGCGCGTCCGTCGAGCTCGTCGGCGAGGGAACCGATCCGGGGGTAGTCGTAGATGTCGGAGACTCGGGTGTCGGGGAACCGCTCGCGGACGGTCGACACGAACTGGGCCGCGGAGAGCGACCCGCCGCCGTGGGCGAAGAAGTCCGCGTCGGGGCCGTCGGCCGACACCCCGAGGATGGCGGCCCAGCCGGCGGCAAGCCACGCCGCCGTCGGCGAGAAGGCCTCCGCCTGCTCACCCCCGGTGGCGGGAAGGGGCCAGGGCAGGGCACCGCGGTCCACCTTGCCGGAGGTGCGCGTGGGCAGCTCGTCGACGACGTGCACCAGCGGCACGAGCGCGGCCGGCAATTCTTCGCGCAGACGGATGTTGGCGGCCGCCCGGTCGAAGAGGGCCCCCTCCACCTGGGCCAGGTAGCCGACCAGGATCTGGTTGCCGGCCGGGGTTCTCTGCACGACCGCGGCCGCTCCGGCCACCCCCGGGAGCGCGCGCAGGGCCGCCTCGATCTCGCCGAGTTCGATACGCCGGCCGCCGAGCTTGACCTGGTCATCGGCCCGGCCGACGAACACGAGACCCTCGCGCTCGTAGCGCACCAGATCGCCGCTGCGGTAGGCGCGGTGCCAGCCCAGCTCGGTATGCGGGGCGTACTTCTCGGTGTCCTTGCCGGCGTCGAGGTAGCGGGCCAGCCCGACCCCGCCGATAATGAGTTCCCCGGTCTCGCCGTGGGCCACCCGGGCACCGGCGGCGTCCACCACGGCAAGGTTCCAGCCGGCCAGAGGAAGCCCGATCCGCACCGGCCCGCGGCCGTCGAGCAGGGCGGCGCAGGCGACGACGGTGGCCTCGGTCGGGCCATACGTGTTCCAGACCTCCCGGCCGCGCACGGCGAGGCGCGAGGCGAGCTCGGGTGGGCAGGCTTCGCCGCCGAAGATCAGCAGCCGCACCCGCTCCAGCGATTCCTCCGGCCACAGGGCCGCGAGGGTCGGCACCGTCGACACCACGGTGATGCCGTGCTTGATCAACCACGGGCCCAGGTCGACCCCCGAGCGCACCAGGGAGCGGGGCGCCGAGACGAGGCAGGCACCGTTCCGCCAGGCCAGCCACATCTCCTCGCAGGAGGCGTCGAAGGCCACAGAAAGGCCGGCCAGCACCCGGTCCGCGGGACCGATCGGGTCCGACCGGAGGAACAGGTCGGCCTCCGCGTCGACGAACGCGGCGGCGGAGCGGTGGGCCACCGCCACCCCCTTGGGTACCCCGGTGGAGCCGGAGGTGAAGATCACCCAGGCATCGTCGTCGGGGGCCGGCATGGCGCCGATCGTGCCGGCAAGGGCCAGGTCGTCCCCGGGCGCCAGCATCCGTTCGGCGAACATCTCCGCGTCGATGCCGGTGCGCACCTCGAACACGCCGCCCGCCCCGATCACGCCCACGACCCGGGCCTCGCCGAAGACGAGCCGGGCGCGTTCCTCGGGGTCGTCGGCGTCGACGGGCACGTAGGAGGCGCCGACCAGGAGGGTCGCCAGAATGGAGAGATACAGTTCCCGGGTTCCCGACGGGATCCGGATGCCGACGGTGTCGCCGCGGCGCACCCCGCGGCGACTGAGCTGCTCCGCCTGCTCGGTGACCAGGCGCACCAGATCCCGGTAGTTGATCGCCCCGTCGACGTCTTCGAGGGCGAGCGCGCCCGGATGCCGGCCGGCGGTCGCGAGCAGGATGTCGACCAGGGTGCGGGCCGGCGCCGCGCGGTGTCCGGCCTCGAGCACGTCCTGGCCGGGCTCAATCGGGGTCAGGGTCACGCAGGCTCCTCGTCCAGGTCGCGGTGCCAGCCACCGCGCGCCACCAGTTTAGAACCCGCAGGTAACAGGGAGGTGTCCGGTTACGGTGACACCGGCGACGGGTGCCGCGACGCGTCAGATCAGACCGTGGCGGCGGAAGGCGTTCCAGACGCCGTCGCCCTGCACGGTGGTGGTGACCTCGTCGGCGTAGGCCTTGACGGCATCCGAGGCGTTGCCCATGGCGATGCCGACCCCGCAGACCTGCAGCATCTCGATGTCGTTGCTGCTGTCACCGATGCCGAGGGCGGATGCCGCGTCGAGGCCGAGCCGGTCGAGGAGCCGCAGGATCGTGGAGCCCTTGTTCACACCATTCAGCGTCACCTCGCCGCTGCCGCGCCCCATGTGCGGGATGGTTCCGGTGATGACATGGAAGTCTCCGCTGAGCGCGTCCGACACCCGGTCGTACGCCCGGAGGTCGCCGGCGAGGAACACCGACTTCGCGATGCCCGTGAGACTGAAGGGGCGCACATCGGCGAAGGCTTTCAGCGCCGGGTGTGCGACGGCACCGGTGACGGATGCCGTCGCATACCCGGCTCCCACCTTCCGCTTTTCGCCGGACGCGTAGTAGTCCGCGAAGCGGTCATGCACGCCGGGGCTCGGGTACAGCTCGTCAAAGGACTGCAGGTAGAAGTCGTACCCTGACTCCTCATAGAAGCTGATCATCCGGGCCACGGCCGCTTCGGGCATCGAGCGTTCGATCACGAGCTCATCGCCGATCTCCGCGAACCCGCCGCCGGAGCTGATGAAACCGTCGAATCCGATGTCGCGGATCGCGGGGTAGATCTCCACGGACGCCCGTCCGGTGCTGAGGTACACCAGGTGCCCGTTGTGCCGGGCGGCGCGCACCGCGTCGATCGCCGACTCCGCGATCATCGAGCCGGTCTCCATGAGCGTGCCGTCAACGTCGACGAACGCGATGCGGGGGGAAATCATGAGGCACTCCAGACGAGGTGGTCTCCGGGACGTGTGCATCATCGGAGACGACCGGAGTGTGGTGATCGTATACATCGACGCTAGCTGCTGAGGCGTGTACCGCGTGACCGGGTAACATCGGCGAACCGGTCGACAGATCTGTCGCCTAGCCTGAAGGGGTCCGGATGATCGTCTGACCGACACCGTCAGGGCTGCGGGTCAACGACGCCAAACGGCGCTCAGCATGCCCGAACCAGAAATGAGAACCACCATGACCGTTTCGAACAAAGTCGCACTCGTCACCGGAGCCGGGCAGGGAATCGGACGCGGCATCGCACTCCGCCTCGCCCAGGACGGCTTCGACATCGCCGTCGCCGACCTCGACTTCCAGGCAGAAAAGGGGGCCGGTGTCGTCGCCGAAATCGAGGCTTTCGGGCGCAGGGCCGTCTTCGTCACCGCCGACGTCTCCAACCGCGATGATGTGTTCGCCGCCGTCGACACCGCGGCCGAGAAGCTCGGCGGATTCGACGTGATCGTCAACAACGCCGGCATCGCCCAGGTCACGCCCATGCTCGAGGTCACGGCGGACGATCTGGAGAAGATCTTCCGCATCAACGTGAACAGCGTCGTCTGGGGGATCCAGGCCGCGGTCGCGAAGCTCGACGAACTCGGCCACGCCGGCAAGATCATCAACGCCGCCTCCATCGCCGCCATCCAGGGCTTCCCCATCCTCGGCGCCTACTCGGCCTCGAAGTTCGCCGTCCGCGGCATCACTCAGGCTGCCGCCCAGGAGCTCGCACCTCGGGGCATCACGGTCAACGCCTACGCCCCCGGCATCGTCGGCACCGGCATGTGGGACCTGATCGACGAGAAGCTCAGCGCCATCAACGGCAAGCCGCTCGGCCAGAACCTCAAGGAAAACGTCGACGGCATCGCGCTCGGCCGCATCGAGACCCCGGAGGACGTCGCCAAGATCGTGTCGTTCTTCGCCGGCCCCGACTCCGACTACGTCACCGGCCAGGTCCTGCTCGTCGACGGCGGGATGCTCTACAACTAGGGCCTGGAGCGCCCCGGGGAACGACGCTCAGTGACACCCGGAGGCGAGGTTGGGAGCAATCCGGACCTCGCCATCCGTGCGCGGACGCTGGGTGTTTCTGGAAGGATTCGAATCCCCAACCGGTTCCCGGCCGTCGCCCTATTTCTTCTTCTTCGACTCGCTGTCGTCACTCGTTCGTCTGTTCAGTCGCAACCGTCGGCCGATCGCGATGTCCTCGCGTACCTTGTCGGCGGCCTTGTCGCTCTTGCGGGTGTCCCGCGGCGGCAGCTGAAGTTCTTCTTCTGCGGCGATGCCCGCCTGCAGCTCACGGCCCCGTTCCAGCTCGGCGTCGAATTCGGCACCGAAGAGCAGGGCGAGGTTGGCTATCCATAGCCAGAGCAGGAACACCACGATGCCGGCCAGGGAACCATACGTGCGGTCGCAGTTGGAGAAATTGGTGACGTAGAGGCCGAACAGGAATGAGGAGATCACCAGAGTGAGGAATGCGAGTAACGCACCAGGCTGATCCATCGGAACTTGGGCTGCTGGGCGTTGGAGGTTGCCTAGTACAGGATTGCGATGATCAATACGGCGGCTACCGCCAGGCTGGGCCACTTGATGACCGACCAGACGAACTGGACGGCCGACCCCAACCCGAGAGTGTTGCCGAGCGCATCGGTGACCGGACCCGACACGATCAGAACGACAAGCGCCACCACAATCAGCACAAACCACGGTCACGCCCAGCTGCATCGGGCGCAGCTTCCAGAACGGCCGGCCCTCGTCGATCTCGTAGATGCGGTTCATGGCCCGGCTGAACGCGCCGACGTACCCGGATGCTGACCACAGCGCCAACAGGATCCCGACGACGAGGGCGACACCGGCCGCCGGCGAGGAGCTGAACTGCTCGAGCGGGCCGCGCAGAGTGTCGACCGTGTCGCCGGGCGCGACCTCGTCAACGAGCGACAGGATTGAGTTCGTCGAGTTTGCACCCTGACCGAACGCTCCCAGGAGCGAGACCAGCGCAATCAGTGCGGGGAAGATCGACAGCACGGCGTAGTAGGTGAGGGCGGCGGCGAGGTCGGGGCACTGGTCGGCCGTGAATTCCCGCAGGGTCTTGCGCAGCACATACCGCCAGGACGGCTTGACGATCTCGCTCCGCGAGTCGGGTTTGCGGGAATCGTCGGGCGCCGGTGCTCGCTCGCTTTTTTCGCGCGCACTATTGCTAACCATGGGTGCTCTCCTCGGCTTCGCCAGCGATCGATTCGTGCGCGCCTCCGTCGCGCCGCCGCTGAGTGAGTTCGATTAGTTTCTTTGACTCCGGGAAGGAATTCAAGCCAATTCTGCACATCAGGTCAATCACACTATTTCCGTGACGAAGCGGGAAATTCCCCGTTTTTAAGGAAGGAAGTCGACCGCTCTACGGACACGTCGACACAAGGGCGATGTGCTGGTCGGTCGGCATCGACGGATGATTCGTGGTGCCCCTGGAGGGATTCGAACCCCCAACCGTTTCCTTAGGACGGAACTGCTCTTCCGTTGAGCTACAGAGGCTGGCCACTGAAGTTTAGCGGTTGTCGGCCGGCGCCGCAGCGCGCCGCTGCGACGCGCTTACGTCGGCGGGTACAGGAAGAGCGGAACCTCACTGGCCGACACGGTGCGCGTGTTGTACGCGTGACTGCCGTTCCAGTTGTATTCCTCGAGAATGACCGAGCCGTCGCTGTTGACCGACTGCACGTAGGCCACGTGGTTGTAGTTGAACCAGGCGACCGCGCCGACGACGGGAGTGTCGCCGGTGGCCCAGCCCTGGTCAGCCCAGGCGCTGGCCCAGTTGCTCGCGTTGCCGCCGCTGGGGGTGAGCTTGCTCCAGGTCCAGGTCCACGGGGAGCCGGTCGACCCGGCGTCGCGGTTGAGCCGATATGCCACGAAGTCCACGCATTCGCGGTAATAGTAGCCAAGCGGAGACAGTCCGCCGCCCTGGGTGTCGGTGGCCCGGTCGAACCACGGGTAGTCGTCGCCCTTGGCGCGCACGCTGTATACAGCGAAGTCGGTGGCAGCCGATCGGGCTGCCTCGGCGGTCTGCTGCGCGGCCAGTGCACGCTTGGCCTCGGCATCCCGCTGGGCGAGTTCGTCGCTCGTGGTCGCCGTGAAACCGTCGCGAGCGACGGTGATGGCTGCGGCGCCACTGTCCACCGTGACGCCCTGCGTGTCGGCAACCCGCGAAGTCGTCGAGGCGGTGTCGCTCGCACCGGGCGCGAACGCATAGGCCGGAAGGCCGGCGGTGAGGAACAGTCCCGGAATGGCCAGCAGGGTCACGGCGATTTTCATGGGCCGCCGGCGGCGCGACCGGGGCACCGGGCGGCTGACGGCCGGTGCGACCCGCGGGGGAGCGACCGGATTGAGCCGGTTGCTCCGCGCCGCGATCGATGCCTTTTCGAGGTCCAGAGCCTTGGTTTCCGCCACCGCAACCGCATCGGGAATGCGCACAGCCACCGGCACGTCCATGCGCACCGGAATGTTCACGGTGGCGTCGGCTCGGGCCTCTGCCGCCTCACGCTGCGCACGCAGTTCGCGGCGCGAGAGCGGAAAAATCGGGGTCTCTGGCGAACCAGAAGTGCCGGGTACGCCGGATTGGGGCAAAAGATGATCCTCTAACGCACCGAGATCGAGGTTCGGCGCTTCTCAACCCTAGGCGACGGCGACCAGGAAGTCACCTTCTGGCGTTACATCCCTGTTATATTCGCGGGTCAGGCGGCAGGAGCAAGGAATTCATCCCACTGCGGTAACGGCCGCTCAGCGCCGCGCACCACCCAGGTCGTGCCGACCGGCAATCCCGGGTGGAACAGGAGTTTCCAGCCCATCTCGGCCGGCGTCCGGTCGCTTTTGAGGTTGTTGCAGCGAAGGCAGCAGGCCACGAGATTGTCCCAGGTGTCCCGACCTCCGCGCGACCGAGGCATTACGTGGTCGATCGTGCTGGCGGTCTTGCCGCAGTACCCGCAGCGATGCTCGTCCCGGCGCAGCACGCCGCGACGGCTGACCGGCACCGCCCTGGACCGAGGGATGCGCACGTAACGCGTGAGCAAGATGACGCTCGGTCGCTCCCAGGAACCGGAGGCAGCACAGATCGGATGCCCCTGGTCGGCCTGCACGATCGTTGCCTTGTGATTCATGACCAGCACGAGTGCTCGTTTGAAGGACACCACGGCAAGGGGCTCATACCCCGCATTGAGGACCAGTGTGCGCATGCGTTCCCTTTCGAAAAGGGCTGGACGGCTTCCAGCCATTCGAACTACGACAGTCAGTGAGAAGGAGCGAACAGGCAAACAAAAAGGGCGCCGTCACCATGACAACGCCCTACCGGCCACACGGTGTCCCTGACACGCGCAACTCAAGTTTGCTCGACTGCTCTGCCGCAGCGCGGAGCGGCAGCGCACATCCATGGTGTGGATCGTGCGCCGCTCGCGCATGGGCTCTCCCGAAAACTCGCAAAACATCAGAGCAACAGGTTAACCCACATTCGGCGGCACCGCGAAGTGCGGGACGCCGAATGTGCTAGGTGTTACGAAACATTCATCTGGCGGCCGGCCGGCTCGGATCTTCCGGCAGGCTCAGATGCCGAGACGCACGATGTAGTACGAGCTGGTCCAGATCGGCTGCACACGCACGGCCGCCCCCTCATACGGCGCGTGCAGGATGTTGCCGTTGCCTGCGTAGAACCCGTCGTGGCCGTCCATGATGACGAGGTCACCCGGCTGAGCCTCAGATTCGGGGATTCGGGTGCCCGCCGCCCCCTGCCCGGTCGAGGAATGCGGCAGCGAGATGCCGAACTGCGCGTAGACGTACATGATGAAACCGGAACAATCGAAGCCGGCCGGGGTGGCCCCGCCGTAGACATAGGGGACACCCTGGTAGCCGGCCGCGACACTGTAGACGGATGCCAGGTCGAAATTCGGGTATGCCGGGGCAGCCAGGTAGTCGGCCGACGACGGACCGGAATACGACGCGGCGTAGGAGGTCATCGCGGCCGCGGCTTCCAGTCGGCGCCCCTCGGCGGCCGCTGCCTCGGACGCGGCAACGGCCGCCGCTGCTGCGGCCGCTGCCGCCGCCAGTTCCTCGGGGGTGGTGGCGGTGAACCCGTCGCGCGCGACGCTCACGGTATCGGCCGCGGCGGCGACCGCCACGGACTGCGCACCCGATTCGGTCAACTCGGCCGAGGCCGTTGACGCGTACTCCTCTTCGGTCGGCGCGAACGCATAGGCCGGGATGGCCATGGTCGCGACGAGGCCGCCGGCGAGAGTCATGAACACGATGTTCGCCACGGCGCCCCGGCGGCGTGACCGCGGGACGGAACGGGGGCCGGCGGCCCGATAGTGGCTGAGCTCCGCGTGTTCGTTGTCGTTGGTGATAGAAGCGCGGGTGATGGGAGCGAGGGTGATGGATCCGGTGGTGGCTATCGAGTTCGGGGCTCGACGGAAAATCTTCTTACCTAATGCGGCCAAAGTGTTTACCTCCGGCGCCTCGACAACACTAGGTAGTTGCCCCGTCCACTGCGCTCGTCGCGTGTGTGAGGAACGAATCAAGAGACGGGAAAGAAAGGCGTCTTGATCCGTGTCCGTCGACCGGAATCTGGACTGTGGACGACTCCAAGCTAACTGACGCACATCCGTTTGTCACGCCACCGGCTACTTTTTCTAACATATTGATAACAAAATTGTGGGGCGAGGGCTCAACGGCGACGGGGCAGGCGGTGACCTCCGAATGGCTAGGCGACCGCTGCCGGCGTGGCGACGAAGATGTGGCCGGCGACCTCGTTGGGCAGTTCCAGTCCGTCCTCGAACCCATGCACCTGCACGAGCACATAGGAGCCCACGGCGGAGAAAACCCCCGTGGCCCCGGGGAGCACACCGAAGTTTTTCAGCTGGGCCAGGAGCTCGGGGTCGACCTGAACGGGTTCGCCCAGACGGCGCACCACGGCGGTGACCGGACCGGCAGATCCGGTGACCAGGTCGACGAGGCTCGTCACCCCGGCCATGAACGCGACGGCCGGCGAATCGCCCAGCTCATCGAGGCCGGGGATGGGGTTGCCATACGGAGACTCGGTCGGGTGATCGAGCATCTCCAGGATTTTGCGCTCCACTCGCTCACTCATCACATGCTCCCAGCGGCATGCTTCGTCGTGGACGAATTCCCATTCGAGCCCGATTACGTCGCTGAGCAGGCGTTCCGCAAGCCGATGTTTGCGCATCACATGCACGGCCTTGCTGCGCCCGTCGACGGTGAGCTCAAGGTGCCGGTCGCCGGAGACGACTACGAGGCCATCCCGTTCCATCCGGGCCACGGTCTGCGACACGGTCGGCCCGGAGTGCCCGAGGCGTTCCGAGATGCGTGCTCGAAGGGGAACGATGTGCTCCTCTTCGAGATCGAGAATCGTGCGGAGGTACATTTCGGTGGTGTCGATGAGATCCGTCATGCCCAGCGTTCCTCTCGGCTCGGTACGTACTGCCCAACCTTATCGCCGCGAGAGCGGCCGTTAGAATCGCCCTATGTCGAACCTGATAATTCCCACGGAACTTCTGCCCGATGATGGACGATTTGGCTGCGGCCCGTCGAAAGTTCGAAAAGGACAACTCGAACATCTTTTAGAGTTCAGCGCGAGCGTGATGGGCACCTCCCATCGCCAGGCACCCGTCAAGAACTTGGTCGGTCGCGTGCGCACCGGCCTCGCGGACCTCCTTCGCGCCCCTGCCGGTTATGAAGTCATTATCGGCAACGGCGGGTCCACCGCGTTCTGGGACGCCGCCGCGTTCTCCCTTATTCTCCGCCGCAGCCAGAACCTCGTCTTCGGCGAGTTCGGCGGCAAGTTCGCCGCGGCCGCGGCCGCTCCGTTCCTCGAAGCGCCCGACGTGGTCAAGGCCCCGGCCGGATCGCGCAGCGAGTTCGTCGTGACCGAGGGTGTCGACGTCTACGCCTGGCCCCAGAACGAGACCTCGACCGGCGTCATGGCTCCGGTCACCCGCGTAGTTGCCGACCCCAACGCCCTGACAGTGATCGACGCCACCAGCGCGGCGGCCGGTATCGACTACGAGGCCGACCAGGCGGATGTCTACTACTTCGCGCCGCAGAAGAACCTCGCCTCCGACGGAGGCCTGTGGATGGCGCTCTTCTCCCCCGCCGCGATCGAGCGCGTCGAGCAGATCGCCGCGAGCGGGCGCTACATTCCCGAGTTCCTCAGCCTGAAGAACGCGATCGACAACTCGCGCCTCAACCAGACTCTGAACACTCCGGCCGTGGCCACGCTTCTTTTGATCGAGAACCAGCTCGACTGGATCAACGGATGCGGCGGCCTGGCGTGGGCGTCCGCGCGCACCCTCGAATCGTCATCCGTTCTCTACGACTGGGCCGAGAGCGTGCCGTTCGCGACGCCGTATGTCACCGACCCGGAGCACCGGTCACAGGTGGTCGCGACGATCGACTTCGACGACGCGATCGATGCCGCCGCCATCGCCAAGACCCTGCGCGCCAACGGGATCTCCGACACCGAGCCCTACCGCAAGCTCGGCCGCAACCAGTTGCGGGTTTCCACCTTCACCGCGATCGAGCCCGAAGACGTGCGCCAGCTCGTCCGCTCGATCGAGTTCGTGGTGCAGAACCTGGGCAAGTAGGCCTCGACATGCGGCTCTGGCTGAGAGACAGTGAGCGTCGGCCAGACCCGCTGCCGGCTCGAACGGATTCCCGCAAGGCTTTCCTTGCGGGCTCCGCCGGCTGGCTAGTGGCGCTCGCGCTCGCGCTCGTCTTCCGGGACGAACTCGCCGCCGCCGGAGTGGGCTGGTGGCTCTGGGCTGCCCTCATCGGCCTCGGCCTCGGCCTGCTCGGGATTGCCTGGGTACGGTTCCGGCGCCGTTAGGGCCTCACCGAAGTCGATCCCGTCAAGCACATCTTCGCCGCGGTCTTCGTCGTCGTCTGACTCGTCGCCGTCATCTCCGTCATCTCCGTCATCTCCGTCATCTCCGTCATCGCCGTCATCGTCAGATTCGTCGTCGTCGTCCGATTCGTCATCATCGCCCAACGCCTCGGCGTCGGCCACGGCCGCAGCCAGTTCCTGGGCCGTGCGGTAGTCGGCCAGGCGGTCAGACCACGGCACCCACTCCGGCGCGATCAGGGCGTCGTCGCCCGGCGTGAGCTCGGCTTCCAGAACCGACGGCTCGGAGCTCTTGTCCACCCGGGCGAGGGTGACCGTCCAACGCCAGCCCGGGTAGCCGGACAGGTTGCAGTCGAACAGCAGCGAGAGCACATGCTCGCCTTCGACGAGGTGGCCGAGGGGTTCGCCGATGCTGTCGGCCGGCGTGATCTCCAGCAGCGCGGTGCGCGCCTGGTCGACCGCGGACAGCAGGCGCTCGTCGGCAGCGGCCTCAGGCATCGAGTTCCTCCGCGACCTTGCGCAGCATGGCCGCGATCTTGTGGCTGTGGGTTTTGTCGGGGTAGCGGCCACGACGCAGGCTCGCTCCGATGCCGTCGAGGAGTTTCACCAGGTCCTCGACGATGACGGCCATGTCGTCAGCCGGCTTGCGGCTGAGTTTGACCAGGCTCGGCGGTGCCTCGAGAACGCGAACGGACAGCGCCTGTGCGCCCCGCTTGCCGTCGGCGATGCCGAATTCGAGCTTCGTTCCTGCCTTGACCGTGACTCCGGCGGGCAGTGCAGAAGCGTGGAGAAAGACCTCGTGGCCGTCATCAGAGGTGATGAAGCCGAAACCTTTCTCCTCGTCGTAGAACTTGACCTTGCCGGTGGGCATCTGGACCTCGCTGAATTCCGGGCGCGCGGATTGCGCGCCAACCACCCCCAGCCTATTCGGTCGGACCGGTTCCCGCCCCGTATCCTTGAGTCTGTGACCAATCAAACTCCACCCGCCGCGAGCCGGCTCGAACGCATCCTTGCTTACATGGTTGCGGGTGTGGTGGGTCTGTCCATCCTCGCGTTCCTTGCCGTCATCCTCGGCACAGCGGCCGGGGCCGGGGCGGACAACGGTTTCGGCCAGGGGGTCTGGCCGGCGGTGCTTGCTTTGCCGCTGTTTGGATTGCCTCTCGGATTCGTGCTGATCATCGTCCTCATGGTGATGTCCGGCATGCGTCGCGCTCGTGAGGCACGACAGAATAAGGAGTAGCAATGCTCGCACTCGCTTCGCGCCTTCGGGCGCTGGATGACGCAACGTTGCGTCGCACGATCGACATCCGCATGGTCTCGGCCACGGGCATCCGTGATTTCTTCGACCTGGCCGAGGCTCTCCTCGAACCAACCGCAATCCAACGGGTGCTGGCACGGCTCGATCGGGCCACCCTCGCCGTTCTCGCCGTCGCCGGTGAGCTCAGCCAGGGAACGGAGGTCGGCACGGCTGCCGCGCCGTCGCTGTTCGACCTCGCCGAGCGCCTGTCCGAACTGGCAGGTTCGCCCGTCGACGTGGCCGAGGTCGCCGGCCGTGCCGCCGAACTGGACTCCCTCATGCTCGCGCGCCTGACCGACGGGCGGTTCAGTCCCTACCCGGCGGTGGCCGCGCAACTGCTGACCTGGCCGGACCTGGGCCTGCCGACCGCGCTCGAGCTGGCTTCGACGCCCGCACCCGCGGCGCTGGCCAGTGTCGACACCACCGATACCCGCTTCACAGACCGTCTCGCGGCGGAGCGTGCCTTCGCCGCGGTGTCCTCCATCGCCGAACTGGTCACCGAGCTCGCCCGCGAGCCGGCCAGGGAGCTCAGCCGGGGCGGGCTCGGCCTGCCCGACACCAAGCGTCTGGCCGCCGTGATGGGGGTCGAACTCGAATTCGTGCCCTCCTTCGTCGCGACCGCGGCCCGAGCCGAACTCATCGCCCATTCCGACGGCTACTGGAATGAAACCGAAGCCGGCGAGGCCTGGCTGCTCGAGAGCACCGCCCGCCGCTGGGCGACCCTGGCCGACGCCTGGCATGCGGCCCTGCCGCCGGATGTGCGCGGGATACTCGCCCGCCGGCCCGGCGTGTCCTGGGGCGACGTGCTGCGCAGCTTCGTGGCCTGGCTCTACCCGGCCGGCGGCCAGTGGATGGACGACCGGGTCACCGAGTTCGCCGAGGACGCCGAACTGATCGGCATCACCGCCCACCAGACCACCAGCCCGGCCGGTGCTTCGGTGCTGGCCGGTGACCTCGAGGCGGCCGTCGCCACCATGGCGGCCGCGCTGCCGGCGACCGGCGGCGCGGTGTACCTGCAGAACGACCTGTCGATCGTGTCCCCCGGACCGCTCGCCCCCTCGATCGACAGCCGCCTGCGCGGGCTCGCCGACGTGGAGAGCCGGGAACTCGCCCTGAGCTACCGCATCACCGCCAACTCCGTGAACCGCGCCCTGGCGGCCGGCGAAAGCGCGGAGTCACTGCTCGATTTCCTGCGCACGGTCTCCCTGACCGGCATCCCACAGCCCGTCGACTACCTGATCCGGGAATCCGCCGCCCGCTACGGGCGCGTGCGCGTCGGCCCGACGGACCCGATGGAGTCCCCGGCCCAGGCCTATGTCCAGTCCGACGACGCGGCCCTGCTGAGCACCATCGCCGTGGACCAGACGCTCGCCTCCCTCGGCCTTGTGCCTGCCGAGGGCAGCCGACTGACCAGCCGGTTCCCCTCCGACGTGGTCTTCTGGGCGCTCAGCGATGCGCGCTACCCCGTCGCCGCGGAGGACGCCACCCATGAGATCGTGCACCTGCGCCGCCACCAGCTCGCTCGGGTCGTGCCGGTGGACGCCCCGGATCCGGCCGTCGCCCTGGTCGATAGGCTGCGTGCCGCCGATGGCGGCGAGGGCCAGGCAGCGGATGCCTGGCTCGCCCGCCAGCTCGACTTGGCAATCAAGGCGAAGCAGACCGTCGTCGTCAGCATCGCCATGCCCGGCGGTGTGGTGGTCGACTATCTGCTCGAGCCGGCCAGTGTGGGCGGCGGGCGCTTCCGGGCCCGGGACCGTCGCGCCGACATCGAACGCACGCTGCCTCTGTCCAGCATCATCAGCATCACGCCGGCGCCGTAGGTGCGGGCCTTCACGCTGACCGGGCGTAGGATTAACGGCTATGTCTGATGGCCCTCTGATCGTCCAAAGTGACCGTACGGTTTTGCTCGAAGTCGCCCACCCTCTTGCCGAGGATGCGCGCCACGACCTGGCCGTGTTCGCCGAGTTGGAGCGTGCCCCCGAGCACATCCACACCTACCGCATCACCCGGCTGGGGCTGTGGAATGCCCGCGCCGCGGGGCACGACGCCTCCAACATGCTGGCCACGCTCGAAAAGTACTCGAAGTTCGCCATCCCGCAGACCGTCAGCGTGGACATCACCGAGACGGTCGGCCGGTATGGCCGGCTCATCATCGAACGTGACACCGAGGGTCAGCTCATCCTGCAGAGCAACGACCAGGCCGTGCTCACCGAGATCGCCGGGGCCCGGCGCATCGCGCCCCTCCTGATCGGGCATCCGTCGCCGGACTCGTTCCTGGTCGAGCCGTGGGCGCGCGGCCAGCTCAAACAGGAACTGGTGAAACTGGGCTGGCCGGCCGAGGACCTCGCCGGCTACACGCCGGGAACGCCGCATCCGATCGGTCTTTTGGAAGACGGTTGGGCGCTCCGGGACTACCAGAACAAGGCCGTCTCCAGCTTCTTCGACGGCGGCTCCGGCGTGGTCGTGCTGCCCTGCGGGGCCGGAAAGACGCTGGTCGGCGCCGGGGCCATGGCCACCGCCAAGACCAACACGCTCATCCTCGTCACCAACACGGTCTCCGCCCGTCAGTGGCGCGACGAACTGCTCAAGCGCACGACCCTCACCGCCGACGAGATCGGCGAGTACTCCGGGCAGGTCAAGGAGGTCAGGCCGGTCACGATCGCGACCTACCAGATCCTCACCGCCAAACGGAAGGGCGAATACGCGCACCTCGAGCTACTCGACGCCATGGACTGGGGCCTCGTCATCTACGACGAGGTGCACCTGCTGCCGGCCCCCGTGTTCAAGCTGACCGCGGAGTTGCAGGCCCGCCGCCGCCTCGGCCTCACCGCCACCCTGGTGCGCGAGGACGGCCGCGAGGGCGACGTATTCAGCCTGATCGGCCCGAAGCGGTTCGACGCGCCCTGGAAGGAGATCGAGGCCCAGGGCTTCATCTCCCCAGCCTCCTGCTTCGAGGTGCGCATCGACCTGCCCCAGTCCGAGCGACTCAGCTATGCCGCCGCCGCCGACGACGAGCGCTACCGGATGGCCGCGACCGCACCCGCGAAGCTCGACGTCGTCAAGCGCCTGGTGGCCAAGCACCCCGGAGAACGCATCCTCGTGATCGGACAGTACCTCGACCAGATCGACGAGCTCGCCGAGGCCCTGAATGCCCCCAAGCTCACCGGTGCGACCCCTGTCGACGAGCGCGAGCGCCTCTACCAGGCCTTCCGAGTCGGCGAGGAGAAACTGCTCGTGGTGTCAAAGGTCGCGAATTTCTCGGTCGACCTGCCGGAGGCCACCGTCGCCATCCAGGTCTCGGGTTCCTTCGGCTCACGCCAGGAGGAGGCGCAGCGCCTCGGCCGGCTTCTGCGGCCGAAGGAGTCCGGTCTGTCCGCGAACTTCTACACGCTGGTGGCCCGCGACACCGTCGACCAGGACTTCGCCCAGAACCGCCAGCGCTTCCTCGCCGAGCAGGGCTACAGCTACACGATCCTTGACTCGCAGAATCTGGACGCGCAGGTCGTCTCCGTCTGACCGGCGATGAAACGGCCGGTCAGGCGGTCGGAAAGGAAGCCTTCCGGCGGGCATAGCGCAGGAACAGCATGTCCCCGGCGGTCAGCACGTGCAGCAGGGACATCTCCCGGATGATGGCGGCGGCACCGGCGGAGATCCGTCCGGCCGGGCCGCCCTCGAGCACGGGGCTGACGGTGAGGCACAGCTCGTCGACGCAGTCGGCGTCGATCAGCGCACCGAACAGGTTCGGCCCACCCTCGCAGAGCATCTGCGCCAGACCGCGCCGAGCCAGCTCCGCCCGCATCAGCCGCGGGTCCACGACGTCCTCCCCGCAGACCAGCACGTCCGCCACCTCTGCGAGCTCCGCGCGTCGCCGCAGCGGTGACGCTGCGTGCGTCACGACCAGCGGTCGCACGGCGGCGTCCGCGAACAGCGAGTGGCTCGGCTCGAGGTCCAGCCGTGAGGACACGATGGCGACGGGCAGCTGCGCCGGAAGTCCGTGCCGGACCCGCCACGCGGCATCTGCGGGGCCCTGACGGATGCCGACGTACCCCTCGGCGCGCACCGTGCCCGCACCGACCACGATCACGTCGGCGAGCATCCGAAGGGTATCGAAGACGAGCCTGTCGTCGGCGTTCCCGAGCCCGCCGCTCACGCCCTCCCGGGTGGCGGCGCCGTCGAGGCTGGCGATGAAATTTACTCGCAGGTGCGGCAGAGTGCGGTCAGGCACCCGGTAACGGATGATCAGCTCGTCACGATCCAGCAGCATCAGGCCAGGTTATGGCGCACGTACGCCGGTTCGCGGAAGCCCAGGATCGCCTCGGTCATCCGCACGGCGTCGACCGCGGCGACGACGTTGTGCATCCGCACGATCCGGGCGCCCTGCAGGATGCTGTAGACGGCGGCGGCGAGCGATCCCGCGATCCGGTCGCCCCGCTCACGGTTCAGCGTCTCCCCGATGAAGTCCTTGTTCGAGACTGCGACCAGAGTGGGGTAGCCGAGCGCGGTGATCTCGCCGAGCCTCCGGGTCAGCTCGAGCGAGTGGTAGGTGTTCTTGTTCAGGTCGTGCCCGGGGTCGACGATGATGCGGGATGCCGGGACGCCGCGACTCCGGGCCAGCTCGATCCGTTCATCCAAGAAGGCTGCGACCTCGTGCACCACGTCGCCGTAGGTGGGCCCCGGCCACGGTGTGCGCGGCGGCGCGAGGCTGTGGGTGATCACCAGCGTCGCGTCGCTGTCCGCGACGACGTCAGCCATGGCCGGGTCGTGCACCCCGGTGGTGTCGTTGATCACGTGGGCGCCGGCGGCCAGGCTGGCGCGCGCCACGGCGGGATGAAAGGTGTCGACGGAGATGACGACGCCCGAGCCGCGCAGGGCCTCGACCACCGGGACGACCCGGTCGATCTCCTCCTCAATCGGAATGGACGGGCCGGGCGCGAATCTCGCCCCGCCGATGTCGACCCAGTCGGCGCCGTCCAGGATGGCGCGCCGGGCGGCCGTGACGGCCTCGTCAAGAGCGAAGGTCGCCCCCTTGTCGTAGAAGGAATCCGGCGTGCGGTTGACGATGGCCATCACGGCCACCTCACGGGAAAAATCGAACAGTCTCTCCCCGATCAGTCGCCGTGGATGGATCAGGTCGGGCAGCGCCGGGCCAGGTCGAGTGGTCGCGTTGTCCATGTCAGGTCCTTCAGTCGGGTGCTCCGGCGAGAAGTTCGTCCAGCTCAATGTTCTCATCCGCGAGCCGGGTCGTGTCGACCCGCACCTCCGTCCGGATGAAGCGCTGCACCGTCTCGTTGACGTCCCACACGTTGACGTTCATGCCGGCGACGACCCTGCCGCCCAACACCCAGAACGCGATGAATTCCCGCCTCGCCGGGTCACCGCGAAACACGACCTCCGCATCCCGGGCAAGTGCGCCGTACCCCGAGTACTCCATCCCGAGGTCGAACTGGTCGGTGTAGAAGTACGGGATCGCGTCGTAGCTGACCGCCTGGTCAAGCATCGAGCGGCCGGCCGCGGCGCCGGCCCGCTCGGCGTTGTCCCAGTGCTCGACGCGCAGATGGTGCCGCAGCACCGGGTGGAAGACCGTGGCGACGTCACCCACCGCGTAGACGTCCGGGTCAATGGACCGGAACGCCGCGTCGACGACGATGCCGTCGTCGACGGTCAGGCCCGCGTCCCGGGCCAGATCCGTGTTAGGCACCGCGCCGATGCCGATGACGACGACATCGGCCGAAACGACCTCGCCGCCGGGGAGTCCCACTCCGGTGACCCTCCCCTGCGTCCCGATCAGTCGGTCGGCGTGCGTTTCCATCCGCAGATCCACCCCGTTCACGCGGTGCAGCTCCGCGAACACCGACCCGACCTCGTCGCCGATCACCGGGGCCAGCGGCACGCCGTCCCGCCCGAGCACCGTGACGGTGTTGCCGTAACCGCGGGCGGCCGCGGCGACTTCGAGACCGATCCAGCCGGCCCCGACGATCACGACCCGGCGGTTTCCCGGCTCCAGCTCGGCTCGCAGCGCCTGCGACTCGCCGACCGTGCGCAGATGGTGCACCCCGGCCAGGTCTGCGCCCGGGCCGGGAAAGCGCCGTGACGACGCCCCTGTTGCGAGGAGCAACCTGTCGTAGCGCACCGATTTGCCCTCCCGCAGGGTCAGCTCGTGGGTGTCGAGCGCCAGCCCGGTCACCCGGGCACCCAGCCGCACGTCGATGCCCCGCTCGTCGTACCACGGTGCCGGGTGCACGTCGATCGTGTCCCGGGCGGCCCGCCCGGCCAGGTAGTCCTTGGAGAGGGGCGGCCGCACGTAGGGGTACTCGGTCTCCCCGGCCAGCAACACGATGCTCCCGTCGAACCCCTCGGAACGGATGGCCTCGGCCGCTCTGGCCCCGGCCAAACCGGCCCCCACAATCGCAAAAGTCGGAACAGTCATTCTGGTCTCCCCACGCCGCGGCAGTCTGGTTTGCTCACCAATCTACTCGCCAGCGCGCATACCGGGCATTTTCAGTAAACCTTCAGCTAACGCGCAGATACTGATCTCATGACTGACGGCCCACGCATCCTTATTGTCGACGACGAACCCAATATCCGGGATCTTCTCACCACCAGCCTGCGCTTCGCCGGATTCGCCGTGCGAGCCGTCGGAAACGGCGCGCAGGCGATCTCCGCCGTCCTCGAGGAAGAACCCGACCTCATCATCCTTGACGTCATGCTGCCGGACATGAACGGTTTCGGAGTGACCAAGCGCCTGCGGACCGCCGGCTACACGGCCCCGATCCTCTTCCTCACGGCGAAGGACGACACCGAAGACAAGATCACCGGTCTGACGGTCGGCGGCGACGACTACGTCACCAAGCCGTTCAGCCTCGATGAGATTGTGGCCCGGATCAAGGCCATCCTGCGCCGGACCATGCACGCCGACGAAGACGCGGTCATCCGCGCCGGCGAACTCACCATGGACCAGGACACCCACGAGGTCCTGGTCGGCGACGCCCCCATCGAACTCAGTCCGACCGAGTTCAAGCTTCTGCGCTACCTCATGCTGAACCCGAACCGGGTCCTGTCGAAGGCTCAGATCCTGGACCATGTGTGGGAGTACGACTTCAACGGTGACGCCGGCATCGTCGAGTCCTACATTTCTTACCTCCGCCGCAAGGTGGACGCGCACTCGACCGAACCCCTCATCCAGACCAAGCGCGGCTTCGGTTACATGCTCAAAGCCGCCAAGGCGTAGTCACAGGCTGCGCTCATACACTGGGCTCCTATGCATCAGTCACTTATGGAGCGGTGGAGCCGCATTTCCCTGCGTTCCAAAATCACGGGCGTCACGGTCCTGATGCTGACGCTCGGCCTGCTCGTCTCCGGCATCGGCACGATGGCCATGCTTCGCCAATACGTGATCCAGCAGGTCGATTCGCAGCTGCAGATCGACGCCCAGTCCGCCTCGAACAGCTACTCGGCGGCGGCTCTCGGCCAGGGCACCACAGCCGTGGTCTCTTCGGACTACTACGTCGCCCTGTATGACGAGCACGGCAGCCTCAAGGACCGCACCTGGCGGGATGTCCCGCGCAGTGAGCTGCCTATCCTGACCGCACCGCTCGACCTGCAGACCGTGATGGAGCTCGACGGCAAGACGATGACTCTGGTGGACTCGGCACACGACACCGAGTTCTTGGCCGTCGCCGTGCCGCTCGTGATCTCGCCGCAGGGAACCTTGGGCACGCTGGTCATGGCGGTCTCGTTGAGGCCGACCGAGAACACCATGGCCACCTACCTCACCATTTTCCTGGGGTTCGGGCTCGGGGTCGTGCTGGTGGGCGCCCTGCTCACCCGGCTCCTGGTGACCACCACCTTTGCACCGCTGCGAGAGGTGGAGCGCACGGCCGCGGCCATCGCCGATGGCGACTTCAGCCAGCGGCTCGGCGGCGCCACGCCCAACACCGAGGTCGGTCGCCTCAACCGATCGCTCAACACCATGCTGAGCCGCATCGACCGCCTCTTCAAGGACCGCGCCCGCACCATCGACCAGATGCGCCGCTTCGTCGGCGACGCCAGCCACGAGTTGCGCACTCCCCTCGTCTCGGTGCGCGGCTACGCCGAGCTCTACCGAATGGGTGCCCTGCAGACCCCGGAAGAAATCGCACAGGCCATGGAGCGCATCGAGAAAGAAGCGATCCGCATGGGCGGCCTCGTCGAAGACCTGCTCGAGCTGGCCCGGCTCGACGAGACAAAGCCGCTTGCCCTCGCGCCGGTCGACCTGATGCCGCTCGCCCGTGACGCGGCCCTCGACGCCATGGCCTCCTCCCCCGGTCGCACCATCACCGTCGTCACGCCGATCCCCACCGAGATCGAGGACAGCACCGAACGCCCCGCCATCGACCTCGCTCACTCAACGGGAGAAGTCCCCTCCGCTGCCGCACCAGGTTCGAAGCCCGACGAGCCGAACCACCTGGCGGGCGGATCCGTCTCTTTCGCCGGGGCAACCCTGGCGCGGCTGCGCACCCGCAAACCGCGCAAAGCGGATGTTGCGCTGCCGGCTCCGGAACAGACTCCGGTGACCGAGCCCGGCACTGTGCAGGCCGTGGTGATGGCCGAGGAGAACAAGATCCGCCAGGTCATCACGAACCTGATGGGCAACGCGCTACGCTTCAGCCCGACGGACAGCCCGGTCGAGCTCGAGGTCGCAGTCGACCGCCGAAACCAGCGCGCCTCCATCGCCGTCATCGACCATGGTGAGGGTATCCCACCGCAGATCAGGGAGAAAATCTTCCAGCGCTTCTGGCGTGCGGACACCTCCCGTGCACGGGAGACCGGCGGCAGCGGGCTCGGCCTGGCGATCGTCGCCTCGATCGTCGCCAGCCACAACGGCACCGTCCAGGTCGTGGACACCCCCGGCGGCGGCGCAACGTTCCGGGTCTGGTTCCCACTGGCCTGTTCTCCGAGCGCGCCCCAGCGCGTCGCCCCCGTCATCACGTCGTAGCCGCGTGCCGCGGCGTCAAACCCCCCGCGGTTCCTCCCCCGCGGTCCGGGAGGATGATTTGCCATGGCACAACGGCAGCCAACGGGAACGGCTGCAGGCGGCTCCGTAGTCTGATCGGTATCTTCCCCTGCCGAAAGGACCCCCATGACCCGCTATCAGGTCGACAGCGAAGCAGTGCTCCACACCACCTCCGTGGCGCGCGCCACGATCGGGCGCATCCAGGGCGAGGTCGCCGGGCTCATCGCCCAGCTGACCGCGCTGGAGGGCTCGTGGACGGGCCAGGCCGCCACCGCGTTCCAGGCGGCGGTCTCGGACTGGCGTGCCACCCAACAGCAGGTGGCCCAGAGCGCGGAGGGATTGAATCTGGCCCTGAACCAAGCCGGCCAGCAGTACGCCGAGATCGAGCAGGCCAACGCGCGCCTCTTCCTGCGTTAGCCGCGACCGCCTGCGCATTGGCGACGCCTGTTTTGACGACGCCTGTTTTAGCGACGCCTGTTTTAGCGACGCCTGCATTAACGACGCCTGTTTTAGCGAGGCCTGCATTAACGACACAGGGCGCCTCCCGGCGGAGGCGCCCTGTGTTGTGAAGCGGTGAAGCGGTGTGGACTTAGAAGTCCATTCCGCCGCCCTGGTCGCCGGCCGGAGCAGCGTTCTTCTCCGGCTTGTCGGCGACTACGGCCTCGGTGGTGAGGAACAGTCCGGCGATCGACGCTGCGTTCAGCAGCGCGGAACGGGTGACCTTCACCGGGTCATTGATTCCGGCGGCGAGCATGTCGACGTACTCACCGGTCGCGGCGTTGAGGCCCCAACCGATCGGCAGGTTGCGCACCTTGTCGGCGACAACGCCCGGCTCCATGCCGGCGTTGAGGGCGATCTGCTTGAGTGGAGCGTCGATGGCAACCTTGACGATGTTCGCTCCCGTTGCCTCGTCGCCGACCAGCTCGAGCTTCTCGAACGCGGTCTTGCCGGCCTGGATCAACGCAACGCCACCACCGGCGACGATGCCCTCTTCGACGGCAGCCTTCGCGTTGCGGACGGCATCCTCGATGCGGTGCTTGCGCTCCTTGAGCTCAACCTCCGTCGCGGCGCCGGCCTTGATGACTGCGACTCCGCCGGCGAGCTTGGCGAGACGCTCCTGGAGCTTCTCGCGGTCGTAGTCGCTGTCGGTGTTTTCGATCTCGCTGCGGATCTGCTGGACACGTCCGGCGATGGCTTCGGGGTCTCCGGCGCCTTCGACGATGGTGGTCTCGTCCTTGGTGATGACGATCTTGCGCGCGTTGCCGAGGAGGTCAAGCGTGACGTTCTCGAGCTTGAGACCGACCTCTTCGCTGATGACCTGTCCACCGGTGAGGATGGCGATGTCCTGCAGCTGGGCCTTGCGACGGTCACCGAAGCCGGGAGCCTTGACGGCGACCGACTTGAAGATTCCGCGGATCTTGTTCACCACGAGCGTGGCCAAGGCCTCGCCGTCGACGTCCTCGGCGATGATGAGGAGCTGCTTGCCGGTCTGGATGACCTTGTCCACGATGGGGAGCAAGTCCTTGATGTTGGAGACCTTGGAGTTGACGATCAGGATGTAGGGGTCTTCGAAGACCGCTTCCTGACGGTCGGGGTCGGTCACGAAGTAGGCGGACAGGAAGCCCTTGTCGAAGCGCATGCCCTCGGTGAGCTCGAGCTCGGTGCCGAGAGTGTTCGACTCCTCGACGGTGACAACACCCTCCTTGCCGACCTTGTCGATGGCCTCGGCGATGATGGCGCCGATTTCGGCGTCACCGGCGGAGATGGAAGCGGTGGCCGCGATCTCTTCCTTGGTCTCGACCTCTTTGGCGTTGGCGATGAGCTCAGCGATCACGGCGGCCGTGGCCTTCTCGATGCCACGCTTGAGGCTGATCGGGTCTGCTCCGGCCGCGACGTTGCGCAGGCCTTCACGAACGAGCGCCTGAGCCAGGACGGTGGCGGTGGTGGTTCCGTCGCCCGCGACGTCATCGGTCTTCTTGGCGACCTCCTTGACGAGCTCGGCACCGATCTTCTCGTACGGGTCGTCGAGTTCGATCTCCTTGGCGATGGACACGCCATCGTTGGTGATCGTGGGAGCGCCCCACTTCTTTTCCAGCACCACGTTACGTCCGCGCGGGCCGAGGGTGACCTTGACAGTGTCAGCGAGGATGTTCAGGCCACGCTCAAGGCCGCGACGGGCCTCTTCGTTGAAAGCAATGATCTTTGCCATATGTGTTTCTCGTCCCTCCCGGACGTTACCAAAACGGTGATGGGTTGGCACTCAAACAGAGAGAGTGCCAAGTTGATTCTGGCACTCTGGGGTCGAGAGTGCAAGTGAACGGCAAGGTGCCGCAGCCGCGGCTACGGCACCAGCACAACCGTGCCTCGGTCCGACGGCACCAGCTCGATCCAGGTGTTACCGGCGGCGAGACGAATCGTCACGCCGAAGTCATCGACGAGACGGATGGGGGCGGTCTGGTCGGCCTTGGACCAGACCGCATGCACGGACTTGCCGCCGGCCGAGACCCAGGCTTCCCCCGAACCGATCATTGTCGTCGTGGGAACATCTCCGTAGGTGCCGTCGATCGCGACCCGCAGGACCAGGACGTTGGTCGCCCGCAGCTGCGCACCGGTGGCGTCGAGGTCAGGTGCGCCCTCCTGCGAGCGCAGGTAGGCAGCACCGGCCGCATCCCACGTCCAGCCGGGCCAACGGGCGGTGGAGAAGGTGGAGTTGATCGCCGCGACGGGCGCGCCGTCGACGGCCGCGGACGATCCCTGCACGGTCGCGGAGTAGGCAAATTGCTGGTTCGGCGGCGGCACGGTGGCGTTCCGCGCGACGAGCGCTGAGGCCTGGAGGATGACGTTGTGCGGGGCTTCCCGGTCATCCGAACGCGCGAAGAGGCCGGTGTCGTCGGTATCGAAGGCGGCGCTGACGACATCCGTCGCGTCCATCAGGTCGATGAATTTCTGTTGGCCGCCGGAATAAGCCGCGATCCCGCCGAAGGGCGCGATGATGTCCGGGTCCATGGGTCGGATCGATCGCACCGGCCCGACGAGTTCGGGCACGTCGGAATGCCAGACCGCGACATAACGGGTCAGCCCGCCCTCGACCAGTTCTTCGAAGACGATGTCGGCGCGCTCGAGAGAGAGCTGCGGCCTGGCCGCTTCGTGGTTGTCGATCTTCACCGAGAGGGCAGGGTTCTGGAGGCTCCCGGCCGGCACACTCGTGCCACGCAATGGGGCGACCGCCGGGTCTGCGGCCGACTCGAAGGTGGAGTTCCAGGGCGTGCTGGTCGAGCTTGTCGGCGGCTTCGGCGCGTCACTGGCGCATGCGGAGACCAGCAGAAGGGTCGGCAGAAGGACGACCCCGAGCATCCGGATGGACCGAATTCTCGGTGCCGCACTTCGTCGCTGCGCTTGAACCACTATTTTCGTTGTCACGCCCCAAACCCTAACGCGGCTGCACTGCCGCGCACACATACCCGGGAGCGACTCGACTCTTCGGTCGACCGCTGGAACATCCCCCGCTGGATCAGATCGGACGAACCGCTTCTGCCTGGGGCCCCTTTGCCCCTGTACCCAGTTCGAAGATGACGTGCTGTCCCTCTTCCAGAACCTTGTAGCCGTGCATGTCGATGGCCGAGTAGTGGACGAAGACGTCCTGGCCACCTCCATCGACGGTGATGAAGCCGAAACCCTTTTCAGCGTTGAACCATTTGACGGTTCCGTTCGCCATGTATAACTCCTTGTTGCTGTGAATTCGTCGACACGCGCCCGTTGGCCGTACCGGGCCTGGCGCAGGGATTGCGTCCATTGCATTCGACCGATGGAATACGTCTCCTGCGAGAACGCCCGGACAAACAAAATGAGGGACCAATGCTCAATTTACGGAAGCTCCGGAAGAACGAAAGGGGGTTGACGCGCGAGCGCCCGACGTATAGGCGACGGCTATTCGGCCGGCTCGTAGTCGGCGCCGACGACAACGGTCAGGTCCGCTGCGGAATCGGCGAAATCGCTTGAAAGCAGCACCTCCGAGCCGGGCAGTGACTCCGCGACTCCGCGGGCCGCTCCCTCCAGGGCCGCGTCGGCGTAGTAAACCGTCGTGGTTTGCACATCCTCCGTGCTCGCGTTGTCCAGCTCTTCGATCGTCCAGCCCTCCGCCTCGAGGACATCGCCAACGGACCGGGCGATCCCCTCGCCGGCGGTCCCGTTCAAAACGGTCACGGTCGAGTCAGGGTCCACGGTCGCGGCCGGCGTCGGCACCGGCGCCGGAGTGTCACTCGGAGTGGCGCTCGGCTCGGCCGCGCTGTCAGCAGTCGTCGCCGTGCCCGGCAACTCGAAGTTCAGGTTGTTGTTCAGGACGGCCAGGCCGACGACTCCGATGCCGACCAGCAGCACGGTTGCGCCGAGAGACCACCAAACTGCGACCCAGCCGCGCCCTTTCTTGCCGGGCGCGCGGTGGGCCCCCACCCGCTCCAGGGAGTGCGGGAGGTGGTCGAAGCGGTCTTTCGCGTAGGAGTTCGGCATCGTGAGGCTGGTCAGATCCTTTGTGGTGGTGATGAGACACGGGAAGGGTGCAGGTCAGGGAGTCAATCGGTGGACTGTAGCGACCGGCGCTCCCTTGCCTGCGACCGGGCGTCGCGCATCCGCTGCAGGCGTTTCACCAGCATCGGGTCGTGGGCCAGGGCCAGCGGCGAGTCGATCACAACCCCCAGTAGTTGATAGTACCGGGCGGCCGAGAGGCCGAACTCGGCCCGGATCGCCTGTTCCTTGGCGCCGGCATGCTTCCACCACTGCCGCTCGAAGGCGAGGATCAACCGGTCGCGCGCGGACAAGTCTGCCGGCGAGGAGGACTCCGAGGTAGGCTCCGCGGGAGTCGACGAACCGGGAGTTCCGTCCACGTGCCACCTCCCTCGATCTCTGCAATCCTAATTGTCGATGCCTGCGTACTCGCTGGGCCGTTGTGCCGTGCTGTCCAAGGTGGAAAAACCTGCCTGTCTCCTGATCGAGGAATACCGCCGCGGTCTGGCGAGTTTATTGTTGATACGGACAGATTTCGGCCTCTCCGGGGTCGAGCAGGAAGGAACGGAACATGGACTACGAGGTCGAGAAGTCGGATGCGCAGTGGCGCGCGGAGCTGAACCCCGAGCAGTACGCCGTACTTCGCGGCGCCGCCACCGAGCGGGCGTGGGCCGGCGAGCTCCTCGATGAGGGCCGCTCCGGGATTTACACCTGCGGGGCTTGCAATGCCGAGCTGTTCAAGAGCGGCACGAAGTTCGACTCCGGTTGCGGCTGGCCGAGCTTCTACGAATCGGTGCGTCCCGAGGCCGTTGAACTCCTCGAAGACCGCACCCTCGGCGTTGTGCGCACCGAGGTGCGCTGTGCGAAGTGCGGCTCGCACCTGGGCCACGTTTTCGACGACGGATTCGGAACGCCCACCGGCGACCGGTACTGCATGAACTCCATCTCGCTCAATTTCAAGCCGGTCGAGTAAGCATTGTCCGACCTCCTCGATACGGTCAATCATCGACGCTCCCATTCCAAGGTCACCGGGCAGGCGCCGAGCCATGCGGAACTGCTGCCTTTGGTGGCTGTCGCGGCCCGTGTCGCCGACCATGGCGCTCTGCGTCCGTGGCGGCTGATCGAGTTGCGCGGTGACGCCCGGCGCCGCCTGGGCGAGGCCATGGTCGAGGCCGCCGGGCTGAACGGCGCCGAAGCCGCCAGGCTCGCCGCTAAGCCGCTACGCGCCGAACTTCTGATCGCCGTGGTCGCGAGCCGTCGCGAAAGCGACACGGTGGCGGTCTGGGAACAGGACGCCGTCGCGGCCGGTGTCGCACACATGCTGAGCCTTCTCCTCGCCGCCCAGGGCTGGGGCGTCATGTGGCGTTCCGGCACCCTGGCCCGCACGCAGCCGGTGAACGAAACCCACGGCCTCGCGGCCTCGGAAGAATTGCTCGGCTGGCTGTACGTCGGGGGCATTCCGGCCGATGCAAAACCGGGCGTGCGTTCGCCGATCGATCCGACGGATTTTCTCAGCGCCCTCAAGGAAACCGTCACCGAGAGAACCACGATCTGAAGCGATGAGAGAACAGGGCCGGCCACGGGACTTGAACCCGTAACCCCCACTTTACAAGAGTGGTGCGCTACCAATTGCGCCAGGCCGGCATGAGGCGATTGACGCCTCGACACACCATCCTAAATGACGAACCCGTGCTGTGCCGCCATCGAAGCGGGGCGACTACCCTGCCGGTGGCGGCTCGGGGGTCGGCGTCGAGGTGGAGTAGGTCGCGCCGGCCGCCTGTAGCACGAAGGCCGCGAACTCCCTCGGGTCGTCGAGTGCGCCGACGTACTGCTTTCCGTTGACGAGCACGGTGGGTGTGCCGGTGATGGCCTCGACCTCGGTGTTCGGCAACGGACCGGACAGAGCCCGGTCGGTGGATGCGATGACCCACGATTTGAAGGTCGTGTCGTCAATGCACGCGTTGATCTGCGACACCCGGTCGCTCACGCCGGCATCCTTCACGAGGCCCTTGATGGCCGCGTCGTCGTGACCGGCAGTGCCCTCCTTGGGCTGTTCCTGGAACAGGATGGCGTTGAAGTCGTAGAAGTTTGCGGGGGCGTAATTGGCCACACATGCGGCGGCGTTCGCAGCCCGAAGCGAGTATTTCGTGCCGGAGGACTTGTGGGTCAGGATCGAAACCGGGTGGATCTCCACGGTCGCGGCACCCGACGTGACCCACTGGCTGATCTGGTCACTGTTGGCGGCCTCGAACTCGCTGCAGAACGGGCAGAGGTAGTCGGCGTAGACGCGAATGTCGGCGACCGTGCCGGTCGCATCCGGCTTGGACGGTATCGGCTTGGCCTCGGGCTGGAGCGCGGAGGTCGTGACCGGGGTCATCCCCTCGGAGATCAGCACGCCGTCACTGGCCATGTTCGCCGGACCGGGGCCGACCGGGGGAATCGAGTTGATGATGACCACGGCGATGACCGCGGCAATGGCGACGCCGGCGGCGGCGATTCCGCCGCGCAGGGCGACCCGGTAACGGCGGTCCTTCTTCTTCTGCTCCTCGCGGATCCGCTTGGCCTTGGTGCGCACCGCGTCACGTCGCTGATTCTTAGAGGGACGGCTGTCGCCCGATCCGCCAATAGTCATGAATGCTCGCTCCGAGTAGTTAGTGCAGAGGCAAGCCATTTGCGAATGCCTCCCAAATAGTAGGTCCCCTTTCTGGGAAACGTCCAGACGGGGCCTGTGGGCGGGCTCCGCCGCAGAATTCCCGCCGTCGCCGCGATCCCCCGACATGACATACTAAGAAAGTTGACCTGTCGCACATGACGCGCGGCAGGCGTAGTAACCCATCACAACGGATCGTCCGGCACGTACCTGCCGGTGAAGGAGTAATCAACCATGGCTTCAGTCACGTTCGACAAGGCGACCCGCCTGTATCCGGGTTCCTCTATTCCCGCCGTTGACAAGCTCGACCTGTCGGTTGCCGACGGCGAGTTTCTCGTGCTGGTCGGCCCGTCCGGCTGCGGCAAGTCCACGTCCCTGCGCATGCTCGCCGGCCTCGAAGAAGTCAACGACGGCAACATCTTCATCGGTGAGCGCAACGTGACGGATGTCCCGCCAAAAGACCGCGACATCGCCATGGTCTTCCAGAACTACGCTCTGTACCCCCACATGACGGTCGCCGAGAACATGGGCTTCGCGCTCAAGATCGCCGGCGTCAACAAGGATGAGCGCGCCGCCCGCGTTCTCGAGGCCGCCAAGCTGCTCGACCTCGAGCCGTACCTGAGCCGCAAGCCGAAAGCGCTCTCCGGTGGCCAGCGTCAGCGCGTCGCCATGGGCCGGGCCATCGTGCGTCAGCCCCAGGTTTTCCTGATGGACGAGCCTCTGTCGAACCTCGACGCCAAGCTGCGCGTGCAGACCCGCACCCAGATCGCTTCGCTCCAGCGCCGCCTCGGCGTCACGACGGTCTACGTGACCCACGACCAGACCGAAGCCCTCACCATGGGCGATCGCATCGCGGTCCTCAAGGATGGCGTGCTCCAGCAGGTCGGCACGCCTCGCGACCTGTATTCGAAGCCGAACAACGTCTTCGTTGCCGGCTTCATCGGCAGCCCGGCCATGAACCTGTTCCTGGCCGACACCGTCGACGGCGGCGTCAGGTTCGGCACCGCAACGATCCCCGTGCCCCGCGAGACCCTGGCCGGCTCCACCGGCAAGAAGGTCACGATCGGCGTTCGCCCCGAGGACATCCACCTGTCAACCACGCATGGCGAGGGCCTCGAAGTTGCCGTCGACCTGGTCGAGGAGCTCGGCGCCGACGGTTACCTCTACGGCCACTCCACGGTCGAGGGCAAGCGCACCGATATCGTCGCTCGCGTCGATGGTCGTTCGCACTCGTCCGCCGGCGACACCGTTTACCTCACCCCGACGCCGCACCACATGCACGTGTTCGACGCCGAGACCGGCCTGCGCCTCGGTGGAGCAGTCGCCGACTAGGCACCCGCTCGTCAACGAACGGCCGGATGGAGCATGCTCCGTTCGGCCGTTTTGTCGTTCCCCGACTGCGGAGCACACCGGTAAACTCGACGGATGAGCGGTTCACTCAACATCACATCGGCCACTGCCGATCCAGCCCTACTTGACCTTCCCTGGCACCTCCCGCTGGATGCCTGGCCGAACGAGAACATCGCAGCCCTGCCCAAAGGCATCTCCCGCCACCTTGTGCGCTTCGCTCATTTGAGCGGCCGTGTCGTCGCCATCAAGGAGACCACCAGCGAGATGGCCAAGCGCGAGTACGAGATGCTCCGTACCCTGCAGGGCCTGGAAATTCCCTGCGTCGAGCCGCTCGCCGTGATCACGAACCGCACCGATGACGACGCCGAGCCGCTGAATTCGGTGCTCGTCACCCGGCACCTCAAGTTCTCGCTCCCCTACCGCGCGCTCTACTCGCAGACCCTGCGGCCCGACACCGCCACCCGGCTGGTCGACGCCCTGGCCCTGCTGCTGGTACGCGTGCACATGGCCGGCCTCTTCTGGGGTGATGTGTCGCTGTCCAACACCCTCTTCCGCCGTGACGCCGGCGCGTTCGCCGCCTACCTGGTCGACGCCGAGACCGGGCAGCTATATCCAGGCGGGCTCTCCAACGGCCAGCGCGAGAACGACCTGGAGATCGCGCGCGTCAACATCGCCGGTGAGCTCATGGACCTCGAGGCCGGCGGTCGGGCGGCCGACGAGCTGGATCCCATCCGGGTCAGCAATGGGATCGTGGCCGCCTACCGGCTGCTCTGGAAAGAGCTCACCGGGTCGGAATCCTTCTCCAGCTCCGAACGCTGGCGCATCACGGAACGCGTCGAACGCCTCAACGACCTCGGGTTCGACATCGAGGAACTGGCCATCAAGACGGACAACACGGGTACGACCGTGCGCATCCAGCCGAAGGTCGTCGACGCCGGCCATCACCAGCGGCGCCTGCTGCGGCTGACCGGGCTCGACGCCGAGGAGAACCAGGCCCGGCGCCTGCTCAACGACCTCGACTCCTACCGGGTCTCCTACGGCGACCCGGAGGCCGACGAGGAGATGCTGGCGCACGAGTGGCTGGTGCGCGTCTTCGAACCCGTCATCCGGGCCATTCCCCGCGATCTCAAGGGCAAGCTGGAGCCGGCCGAGGTCTTCCACCAGCTGCTCGACCACCGCTGGTTCATGGCCCAGAACCAGTCCAGGGACATCCCGCTGGCCGAAGCCGTCACCTCCTACGTCAAGGACGTGCTCCGGCACCGCCGCGACGAGGCCACCGTGATCGAGCCGGCCACCGGCGAGATCACGATCCCGATCGACGTGACCGACGATGAGTCCGCCGCCCTGGCGGACGCGGCCGAGTCGGCCGCCGACGACGCGGCCGACTGGCGCCTCAAGGTCTGATCCGGCCGGCGTTCCGCCGGGTCCGTGTACCCAGCCGAACCGTGAGAAAAGCCCGCCGATTGTGGGCTTAAGGGGCTTTTCTCGCGGTTCGGCCTGCCTGACGGGCGCCCGGCGGGTCGGGTTAAGAGGCTGCGGAGGCGGCTGCCGCCGTCGCGGCGGCTGCCTGCTTCGCGACCTTGGCGGCCTTGGCAGCCGCGCGCAGTCGGGAGACCTCGTACAGTGTCACGCCGGCCGCGATCCCCGCGTTGAGGGATTCGGTCGAGGCGCTGATCGGGATCGACACAATCGCGTCGCAGGTCTCGGTGACGAGGCGGGACAGCCCCTTGCCCTCGCTGCCGACCACGATCACGATGGGGCGCTCGGCGAAACCGATGCCGAGCTCGGGCAGCTGGGTGTCGCCATCACCGGCGAGGCCGATGACGAGCACGCCGCGCTCCTTGAGCGCCTTGAGCGACTGGGTCAGGTTGGTGGCCATGGCGACGGGAAGTCGGGCAGCGGCGCCGGCCGACGTCTTCCACGCCGACGCGGTCACGCCGACGGACCGACGCTGCGGCACGATCACGCCATGTCCGCCGAACGCGGCCGTCGAGCGGATGATGGCGCCGAGGTTGCGGGGGTCGGTGATGCCGTCGAGGGCGACGAAGAGCGGCTTGTGGCCGCGGCTGATCGTCAGTTCCAGCAGCTCGAGGGGCTGGGCGTACTCGTAGGACGGCACCTTGAGCGCGAGACCCTGGTGCACCGAGTCCCGGCCGGCCAGGCGGTCGAGCTCCGGGCGCATGACCTCGAGGACGGGGATGCCGCGGGTCGTCGCGAGGGTGAGGACCTCCTTCACCCGTTCGTCCATTTCGATGCGCGTGGCGATGTACAGGGCCGTGGCGGGGATCTTAGCCCGCAGCGCTTCCAGTACGGAGTTGCGCCCGGTCACAACCTCATGCTCGTCGATCTGCTTAGCCCGGCGGGTGGACGCTCCGCCGCCGCCGGTGTTGCCGGTGGTGGCGCTGCGCGGCGCGCTCTTGGGACCCGCGGAACCGCGGCTGCGGCCGCCGCCGGCCGCGACGAAGCGGTCCTGGGCGAGCTTGCGTTTGCCGGCGGGGTGGTAGGGGCGGTCTTCCGCTTTGGGCGTGGGCTTCTTGCCCTCGAGCGCCTGGCGTCCCTGGCCGCCGGAACCGACCTGTGGTCCCCGGCTGCCCTTGCGCACGGCCCCGGTGCGGGACTTACGGTCTGTGTTCTTCATCAGTCAAAACTCCAATGGGCACCCGAGGGGGTGTCTTCGATGGTAATTCCGGCGGCGACGAGCTCGTCCCGGATACGGTCTGCGGCCGCATAGTCGCGGCCCTGCCTTGCGATTTCGCGATCGTCGAGCAGGCGCTCGACGAGGGCGGTGAGTGCGATCATGGCCGGTTCGTCCGTGGCCACGGACCAGCCCGGTGAGAGCGGGTTGATTCCGAGAACCTCACTCATGGCGAGCACGTGACCACGCGCGGCGGCGGCCGCGTGCAGATCTTCGGCGTCCAGCGCCGCGTTGCCGGTACGCACGGTGTCGTGCAACACGGCCAGAGCCTGAGGCACGGCCAGGTCGTCGTCCATGGCGGACGCGAATTCGTCCGGGACGATCTCGACTCCGGATCCGGCGAAGCGGGTGTCCGCCAGGCGGCGGTCGGCGCGGTCGAGGAAGCTCTCGATTCTTTCGAGGGCCGCTTCGGCCTCCACGAGGGAACCCTCGTGGTAGTCGATGGTGGAACGGTAGTGGGCCGCCCCCAGGTAGTAGCGCACGACGATGGCGCGCGCCTGGTCGAGCAGCTCCGCCGCGAAGACCGAGTTGCCCAGCGACTTGGACATCTTCTGCCCGTTCACGTTGACGAGACCGTTGTGCACCCAGTAGCTCGCGAAGCCGTCGCCGGCGGCGGCGGACTGGGCCAGCTCGTTCTCATGGTGCGGGAAGCGCAGGTCGAGCCCGCCGCCGTGGATGTCGAAGTGGGAGCCGAGGTAGCGGGACGCCATGGCCGAGCACTCGATGTGCCAGCCGGGACGGCCGGCTCCCCACGGGGACGGCCAGGAGGCGGACTCCGGTTCGTCGGCTTTGCGACCCTTCCACAGGGCGAAGTCGCGTGGGTCATTCTTGCCACGCGGGTCGGCATCCGCTGCCGGTTCCATGTCGCCGCGCAGCTGGCGGGTGAGGTCACCATAGTCGGGCCAGCTCGCCGTGTCGAAGTAGACGTCGCTGGAGGCGTCATCGGCCGGGTAGGCGTGCCCGAGTTGGATCAGTCGGGTGATCAGGTCTTGCATCTGCTGGATGCTGGCGGTCGCCCTGGGTTCGTAGCTGGGGGCGAGGATGCCCAGCCGCTGGTATCCGGCGGTGAACTCCAGCTCGTAGCGGTAGGCGAGCGCCCACCACTGCTCGGTGCCCCCGACCGCGTGGGCCAGAATTTTGTCGTCGATGTCGGTGACGTTGCGCACGAAGGTGACATCGAAGCCGCGGTAGGTGAGCCAGCGGCGCAGCTGGTCGTAGACGAGGGCGCTGCGCAGGTGGCCGATGTGGGGCGAGGACTGCACGGTGGGTCCACAAACGTAAATACCCACCGCGCCGGGCGTGAGGGGTATGAAGTCGCGGAGGGCCTGGGCCCTGGAATCGTAGAGTCGCATGGTCACGCTTCCCAGCTTAGGTCAGGGTCTGCCGGGGGTTCGGGGAGAATGAGCGCCGTCGCGATGGCGGCGAGGCCCTCGCCGCGGCCAGTGAAGCCCAGGGCATCCGTCGTGGTCGCCGACACGGCGACCGGCGCCTTCAGCAGCGATCCGAGCAGCGCCTCCGCCTCGGCCCGGCGCGTGTTGAGTTTGGGCCGGTTGCCGATGATCTGCACCGTGACGTTGCCGACCCGGAACCCGGCGGCCGCCAGCATGCGCAGGGTCTCGCCGAGGAACACGTCGCCATGGGCGCCGACGAGGCGCGGATCGGATGTGCCGAAGACACCACCGATATCGCCCAACCCGGCGGCGGAGAGCAGGGCGTCGCAGATGGCGTGCACGGCGGCATCGCCATCGCTGTGCCCGGACAGTCCGCGCTCCCCCGGCCAGTGCAGGCCGGCGAGCCACAGTTCGGAGTCGTCGTCGAAGGCGTGCACATCGAGCCCGGTGCCCACGCGGGGCGCGGTGTCGGTGCGGGGCGCGGAGTGGGCCGGCACGCGCGCGCCGAGCAGGGCCTCGGCCCGGCCCAGGTCCCACAGGGTTGTGATCTTGAAGGCGAGCGGGTCCCCGGCGATCACGCTGACCGGGTAGCCGGCGGCGGCCACCACGCCCGCGTCATCGGTCGCCTCGAGCGACGAGCCGGCGGATGCCGCGGCGGCCGCGGCGGCGAGCATCTCCCTCGGGAAGCCCTGCGGGGTCTGCACGGCCGAGAGTGCGGCGCGGTCCACCGTGCCCAGGATCTCGCCGGCAGCGGAGATTTTCTTGATGGTGTCGACCACGGCCAGGCCGGGAACGATGCCGTGACCGGTTGACTGCACCGCGTCGACGACGGCGTCGCAGAGCGCGGCGGGCGTGAGGGCGCGCGCGGCGTCGTGCACCAGGACGGTGCGCACGCCGGGGTGCAGCGCGGCCAGGCCGCGGTTCACCGACTCCTGTCGGGTGGCGCCGCCGGCGACCACGTCGACGGATGCTGCCCCGCCCGCCCTCGAGGCGACCCGGCGGGCGTGGGCCAGGTGGGTGTCGGGCGCGACAACGATGACCTGCACCGGGTCCCGCATCCCGAACACAGAGGCAAGCGCGCGTTCGAGCAGCGTGCGTCCGGCCAGCGAGACGAACGCCTTCGGCTCGGCGTGCCCGAGCCGGCTGCCACTCCCGGCGGCGACGACGATGACTGCGACCTGGGGCGCAGGGGTTTCAGTCATATCTGGAGGCTATCTGGTGAGGTCGGCGACGAATGGACGCGAGACGGTGAGTACGAAGTGGTGCGGGAGGTACTGCGGCAAAAGACCGCGTCGGTGCGGGCGTCGGAGGCACGAAATGCGAAAGGCGGCACCTCGCGGCGCCGCCCTCCATCGAAAGCAAGTCTGGTTACGTGGGTTCTGATTCTGCCGGTTCCGGCTGTGCCGGTTAGGACGCCAGGACCTCGTCGAGGAACGTGGAGGCCTTCTCTTCGTCGGTCTTCTCCGCCAGGGCCAGCTCTGAAATAAGAATCTGACGGGCCTTGGCCAGCATCCGCTTCTCGCCGGCGGACAGGCCCCGGTCCTGGTCGCGGCGCCACAGGTCACGAACGACCTCCGACACCTTGATGACGTCGCCGGATGCGAGCTTTTCCAGGTTGGCCTTGTACCGGCGGGACCAGTTGGTGGGCTCTTCGGTGAAGGGAGCGCGCAGCACCTCGAACACCTTGTCGAGACCCTCTTGGCCGATCACGTCGCGAACGCCGACCAGGTCGACGTTCTCGGCGGGAACCTCAATGGTCAGATCGCCCTGGGTGACATTCAGCTTCAGATACAGTTTCTCTTCACCCTTGACCATGCGCGTCTTCACCTCGGTGATCGTCGCAGCACCATGGTGGGGATAAACGACAGTTTCGCCAACCTCAAACAGCATATGTGTATCCCTTCAGCAACGACGAGGCTACCACAGCCGCCAGTGGTAAGGTGCGCCGCGCCCGGGCGCGCGCGGCTCAGCCCGACGGGAGCCGGTAGGCTGAAGGGGAAAGCTAAATTTGCAGCGTTTGGCCGTCAGGCGGAACGGTGATCTGTTGGAGGCGTTGTGAAAGCTCGTATCATCGTGTCCGTCGTTGTGGCGACCGGCATCCTTCTGGGGACCAGCGGCTGCAATCTCCTGGCACCGCAGTCGACGACCGCGAAATACGACGCAAGCGACGGAGTCAGCGGCAATGTCGGCGACCTCGCCATCCGCAACGCCATGCTCCTGTCGGACGACGGCAACATCGCCAACCTCGTGGTCACCGTCGTCAACTCGGGCGATTCGGCACACAGCCTGAACGTGCAGTACGACGACGGCACCGAGAAGTTCACCCAGGAGGTGAACGTGGACGCGAACTCCAGCGTCACGTTCGGCACACCAGATGCCCCGACCGTCACCGTCACGGCCGACGTCGCGCCAGGGTCGCTGTTCCCCGTCTTCTTCCAGTACGGCAACAAGACCGGCGTCGAAGTTCTCGTCCCGGTGCTCGACGGCTCACTCGAGGAGTACTCGACGCTGCTGCCGACCTCCGCCCCGTAGGGCGAGGCCGACTGGCCGCTCCGGATCGCGGCACGCATTCCCGCGCGGGCGCCCTCCGTCGCGCCCGGCCTCAGGCGTCGAAGCGGTAGCCCAGGCCGCGCACGGTGACCAGCATGGTCGGATCCGAGGGGGCGGCTTCGATCCGCGACCGGATCCGCTTGATGTGCACGTCCAGGGTCTTGGTATCCCCGAAGTAGTCGCTGCCCCAGACCCGGTCGATCAGCTGACCTCGGGTGAGCACCCGGCCGGCGTTGCGGAGCAGGAACTCCAGCAGCTCGAATTCTTTCAGCGGCAGGTTCACGATCTCGCCGGACACTGTCACGGTGTGCCGCTCGGTGTCCATCCGCACTGTGCCCGCCGACAGCAGGCTCAGGTCCTCCCCGACCTCGTCGGTGCGGCGCCGGGAAACGGCACGGATGCGGGCGAGCAGTTCCCGGGTCGAATACGGCTTGGTGACGTAGTCGTCGGCGCCGAGCTCGAGCCCGACCACGATGTCCACCTCGGAGTCCTTGGCGGTCAGCATGATGATCGGCACAGACGACCGCGTGCGGATCTCCCGACACACCTCCGTGCCCGGGATGCCGGGGAGCATGAGGTCGAGCAGAATCAGGTCTGCGCCGGTGCGGTCGAACTCGCTGATAGCGCTCGGACCGTCTTCGGCGACGGTGACCTCGTACCCCTCCCGCTCGAGCAGGAAGCTCAGCGGCTCACTGAGCGCGCTCTCGTCTTCGACTAGAAGGATGTGGGTCATGGGGTGTCTCCTATCGCCGCCGAAGCGGGGTGCGGCGCCTCCGGGAGGCGGATGGTGAAGGTCGAACCGCTGCCCGGCTGCGACCAGACGCGGATGTCGCCGCCGTGGATCTGAACGATGTGCTTGACGATCGCGAGGCCGAGCCCCGTACCGCCGGTGTGCCGCGAGCGGGCCTGGTCGACCCGGAAGAAGCGTTCGAAGATCCGATCAAGATCGGCTTCCTCGATGCCCACGCCCTGGTCGGTGACGCTGATCTCGACGACTCCGGCGTTCTTGCGCACCCCGACCCCGACGCGGGAACCCTCTGCTGAGTAGTTCACGGCGTTGGCCACAAGATTGTGCACGGCCATCACGAGGAGCCGCTCGTCGCCGCTCACCTCGGCCCCCGATTTCTTGCCGAGGGCGATCGTGATCCGGTCCGCCTCCGCGGTGACCCGGCTCTGGTCCACCGCCGTGGCCACGATGACGTCGACGTTGAGGATCTCGGGCTCGGTCAGGGAATCCTGCGCCTGTAGGCGGGACAATTCGATGATCTCCTGGGTCAGGCGGCTGAGGCGACCGGACTCAGTGGTAAGGCGGTTCGCGAAGCGGCGCACCTGCACCGGCTCGTCCGCCGCCTGGGTGAGCGCCTCGGCCAGCAGCCCCACGGCGGCGATGGGCGTCTTCAACTCATGGCTGATGTTGGCGACGAAGTCCCGGCGCACCTCGTCGAGCCGGAAGGCCTCGGTGCGGTCCTCCGCCAGCACCAGAACGTACCGTGTTCCCAGCCGGGCCAACCGCACCCGCACCCGCATGCTGGCATCACCGAAGGGCCCGCGGGAGAGGACCAGGTGGTCCGAGATCGGCTCGCCGGAACGGCGCACCTGGCTGATCAGGTTCAGGAGCTCGGAGTGCACCAGCTGCCGGTTCCAGACCAGTCCCATCGACACCGCGGCCTGGGATGCCTTGATCACGTTGTTGGACGGGTCGACGACGGCACCGGCCGTCTCCAGCGCGTCGAGCACCTGGTCGATTCCGTCGGGGACGGCCGGGTTGACGACCTCGGCGGCGCGCCGACCGTGACGCTCGGCCACGTGCAGCAGCGTCATGAAGCCGGCCCCGACAGTCAGGCCGAGGGCCAGCGCCAGAAGCACAAGCCCTGTCGATTCCATTCATCCAGAATACTGACGTTTATTCCGGGTGGGTGACGGGGCCGTCCCGGCGCGCAGGCTACTTTAGGTAGAGTTCAAGACCACGGCACCTGCCGTTAACCTCCCTCCCCCATGATTCGGTGGGGCCAGGTGGGTCTCACGCGTCTGCGTGTTACGCGCGCCCAGGAAGGACCACACACCATGCGTGAAGTATTCCAGCAGGAACTCGCCGAAGTGCAGGATCGCCTTGTCGAGATCTCCCGACTCGTGGCGATCTCCATCGACAAGGCGACGCGCGCCTTCAACGAGTCCGACGTCGGTCTGGCGGAAGAAGCGATTTCCGAAGACGAGAAGATCGACGAGCTGACCATCGAACTCGATGAGCTGGCCATCACGATCCTGGCCCGCCAGCAGCCGGTCGCACGCGACCTGCGCATCGTCGTCAGCGCCCTGCGCATCAGCGCGTCGCTCGAACGGATGGGCGATCTGTCCACGCACATCGCCCAGCTGGCCCGTTACCGGTTCCCCGACAAGGTCGTGCCGAAAAGCCTGCGCGCCACCTTCGCCGAGATGGGCACGCTCGTCACGGCAATCGCGCACATGCTCACCGCGCTTCTGACCAATGAGGACATGAAGCTGGCCGAAACCATCCGCAACGAAGACGACAAGGTCGACGCGCTGCACCTCAGCGTGTTCGACGCCGTGCTCGGGGCGACCTGGAAGGGCCAGGCGGCCGACACGGTCGATTCCACCCTCGCCAGCCGCTACCATGAGCGCTTCGCCGACCACGCGGTCTCGATCGCGAAGAAGGTGCAGTACCTCGGCACCGGCGCCTGGCAGCAGAACACGAACGCCTAGAGTCCAGGCGTTCCGGCGTCACCAGGAACGAGAAAGCCCCGGAAGCAGTCGCTTCCGGGGCTTTCTCGTTCCTGGTGGGTTGGACGCTACTTCTTGTTTCCCTGGGCCGCGACGGCGGCGGCACCGGCGGCGGCAGCCTCGGGGTCAAGGTAACGGCCGGGGCCGAGCGGCATCATGTCCGCGCCGAGGCGGTAGACCAGCGGGATGCCGGTGGGGATGTTCAGCTCGGCGATGTCCGCGTCACTGATGCCATCGAGGTGCTTGACCAGCGCGCGCAGCGAGTTGCCATGGGCGGTGACGAGAACCGTCTTGCCCGCACGCAGGTCGGGGGTGATGTCGGATTCCCAGTAGGGCAGCATCCGGTCGACGACGTCGCTGAGGCACTCGGTGCGGGGCAGGTCGTCGCCGAGCGCCGCGTAACGCGGGTCGTGCGCCTGAGACCAGCGGGAATCGTCGGCCAGCACGGGCGGCGGAACGTCGAAGGAGCGGCGCCACAGCTGGAACTGCTCGGGCCCGAACTTGGCGAGGGTCTCCGCCTTGTCGAGACCCTGCAGGGCGCCGTAGTGGCGCTCGTTGAGCCGCCAGGAGCGCTTGACGTCGATCCACAGCCGGTCGGCTTCTTCCAGAGCGATGTTCGCGGTTTGGATGGCGCGGGTAAGTAATGAGGTGTGCAGGATGTCGGGCAGCAGGCCCGACTCGGCGAGAAGCTCGCCGGCGCGCTTGGCTTCGCCCGCGCCCTGCTCGCTCAGCCTGACATCCACCCAGCCGGTGAAAAGGTTTTCCTGGTTCCATAGGCTTTGGCCGTGACGGAGAAGGATGAGATTGTATGCATCTGACATGAGTCCAACTCTACCGACGTGGCGAGCGCGCCGGGGCTGGGTCGGCGGCCCGGGTCAGTGGCCGGGGTCAGTGACCGGCGTCAGTGACCGGCGTCAGTGGCCGGGCGTGCGGATGCCGAGCCGGGGCAGGCGCGGGATATCGGCCACCGAGCCCGCCGACTGAGGCACGATGACCTCCTGCGCGGCCGCGACGAGGATCTCCTGGGAGGCCACGTACAGGGTGACCGTGGCGGGAACGGTGCGCTTCACCGTGGCGAGCGCGATCGGGCCCAGCTCGTAATGGATGGCGCTGGAGGTGATCCGGCCGATACCGCGGTGCTCGGTGGTTCCATCGGCCAGCTGCTTCACGGCCTGCACTTCGTCCCCGTGCACGGGGAGCACCGCGTCGGAGCCGTCCAGGTGCAGCAGCACCAGGCGGCGGGGCGGATGCCCGAGGTTGTGTACCTTGGCCACGGTCTCCTGGCCGCGGTAGCAGCCCTTGTTCAGGTGCACGGCGCTGCGCAGCCAGTCGAGTTCGTGCGGCAGGCTCTTCTCGTCGACCTCCGTGGCCCGGCGCGGGCGCCACGCCGCGATCCGGAGGGCCTCGACGGCGAGAAGGCCGGCCGCGGCGACCCCTCCGTTCCGCACGGCGTCGCGCAGAGCCGGCAGGGACGTGCGAGGGACGAGGGTCTCGGTCCAGTGCCACGCGGCGGCCGGATGCGCCGGTCCAGGCGCGTACTGGTATCCGCCCGCGGAGACCTGGGTCCAGGGGTCGTGCCACACCAGAGGCACTCCGCTCGGCGCGGCCGGTGTGAGCGGCAACACCGACGGGTCACCCATCGACCCGATCACGGCGTAGGCGAGAGTGTGGTCGACGACCTGCACCCGCAGTGTGAAGCGCATCGTGTCGAGCCACGCGTGCAACCCGGGCAGTTGGGCTGCCTCGACCAGCAGCCAGGTCTCCACCCCGTCGTCGATGACCGCCATGGCGTATTCGACGTGGCCGTTCGGGTCGAGCAGGAGCGTCTCGGTGGACTCCCCCGGCGCCAGGCGGCGCAGCTCCTGGCTGGAGATGGAGTTGAGCCAAGTCAACCGGTCCGGTCCGGCGACGCTCAGCACGCCGTGGTGGGACAGGTCGACGACGGCTCCGCCGGCGAGAAGCCGGCGCTGCTCCGTGAGAGGTCCGCCGTAGTGCGCGGCCACGCCGGCGTCGATGCCCTCGGCCTGCACCGCGCCGTCGAGTTCGAGCAGCGGGGATCTGAGCGGCGAGGACGGGAGAAGGGACACGGGTGCATCGGTCATGGGAGCTCTTTCCAACGGACGGTTTGGCGCCGGGGCGCCTGGATGTGAGGCGCAGGGATGCCCGGTTTATTCGACGCGCTTGAGGCGGCCGGACGCGTGGGTGCGCAGGCTCTGACCTAAGGCGGCCATGTCCCAGGCCCAGAGCAGATGGCCGTCGACCAGACCATAGAGCCTCGTCGCCGCCGAGTAGGGTTTGGCACCCTGGGTGCGCATCACGGCATCCGTCGCCAGGTCGATGCGCGGACCCTTGACCTGGCCGAGGTAGATTTCCGCGACTCCGCCGGGGTGCACGATGGTCACGTCGATATCGAAGCCGTTGTCGGCGTTGCGGAGGGTTTCGACCGCCGCAGCGGTGACGAACGGATGCTCACCCACGGCCGGCAGCAGACCCGGACCGGGATCGCCGAGCCCTTGGGCACGGCTCAGCCGCCAGTACCCGGTTTCCGTCATCAGCGGCGTCGACTCACCGCCGTCGGCGTCGGGCGTGGGCTCGAGCCAGGTGTAGGAGTTGTAATTCAGGTGCGGCAGGCCGTCGTGGCTGAAGCTCAACCGGTGACCGAACTCCCGGCTGACGGACTCTTCGCCGATCTGATAGTCGATGACTCCCGAACCTTCCCACACCCCGAGGAGCCACGACAGCGGCACCAGTTCGGAGGGAAGCTGAGGGGGCAGCTCAAACATCGAGGGCTACCGTTGCCCCCGGTACAGCTTGAACAGAACCAAGCCGGACACCCAGGCGATCGACAGGCTCGCCAGCGCGAGCAGCCCCAGGAAGAAGATTTCGATAGCGAGGATAGACATGCCCCTTACTCTAGCCCGCTCGCGCGCGATAACCCCTCGGCACGCCTCAGCAGAACCACACGAGCACGGGCTGACTCAGATCAGAGTCAGAGGAGCCCGGCGAGAGCGAAGATTCCGGTGGCGGCGGCGAGCACGGCCACGGCACCGACGAGGCTGGTCGTAACCCGGTCCACGTAGCCTTCCTTGCGTCCGGTCGCGAGCTGTACGCTCAGGGTTCCGATCGTGCAGCCGGCGAAGGAGAGGCTGATCCAGATCAGATGCTGGCCGGGCAGCGACAGCCATCCGGCCAGCACGGCGCACGCGAACGCGAACAACCACACCACGACGACGCTCTTCCACTGCCAGCTCACCCTCTCATTCTGCCCTGCCCGGGACCCTTTCCGCGGCACGCTAGGATTGGGCGCACAATCCTTGGAGGGTGAGTGTGGCCCAGTTGTTGATCCTGACCTCGGCGGTCAACAGTGACGTTCTTCCCGCCCTCGCCCTGCTGTCACACGGCACGCGCACCATCCCCGCCCAGCCGGACCAGCTCGTGACGGCGCCCGACGCCGACCTCATGCTCGTCGATGCCCGCTCCAATCTGATGGCGGCCAAGTCGCTCTGCCAGATTCTGCGCACCACGGGAAACACCGTTCCGCTGCTGCTCGTGATCACGGAGGGCGGCCTGGCCGCGGTGAGCACGGACTGGGGCGTCGACGACGTCATCCTCGAGACGGCCGGGCCGGCCGAGGTGGATGCGCGCATCCGCCTCGCCGTCGGGCGCGCGCCCCGCACTGAGGAATCCGCCACCATCCGCGCCGCCGGGGTCATCATCGACGAGGCCAGCTATTCCGCCAAGGTGCACGGCCGGCCGCTGGACCTCACCTACAAGGAATTCGAGCTCCTGCGCTTTCTCACCGCGCATCCGTCGCGGGTCTTCACCCGGGAACAGCTACTCAGCGAGGTCTGGGGCTACGACTACTTCGGCGGCACCCGCACGGTGGACGTGCACGTGCGGCGACTGCGGGCCAAGCTCGGCGACCAGGAATCCCTGATCGGCACAGTGCGCAACGTGGGCTACCGCTTCAATGTGCAGGAACAGGACGGCACCCGTGGCATTCATCCGGTTTGCGCCTGATCTGACGGATGCCGCCTTCGCGGCCGAGTTCCACCGGGTCAGCGCCGCCGCCACCCAGGGCGACGGCTACGCGCCGTTCAACGAACAGTCCCTTTTCGACGTGGCAGCGGGGCACCGCGCCCCGTTCCTGGTCGTGGAGAAGGACGGGAACGTCGTCGTGGGTGCGGGCATCCTCGGCGCCGGCGAACTCGACCTCGTCGTCGACCCGGCCCGACGCCGGCACGGGTACGGCGCGGCCGCCCTGGCCGAAATCCTGGCCGACGCGCCCGGGGAGCTGACGATCTGGTCGCACGGCGACCACCCCGCTGCCCAGGCGCTCGCCGATCGGTTCGCTTTCACGGCCGAGCGCACTCTGCTGCAGCTGCGGCTGGACCTGTCGAAGGAGACAGCCGGCAGCGCGCCGGCCGAGCCCGGAGCCCCTGCCCGCACCGGCATCCGTGCCGCCATCCAGATCGACGCGTTCCGGCCCGGGCCGGACGACGCGGAGTGGGTGGCGCTGAACGCGCTGGTGTTCGCCGCGCACCCGGAGCAGGGGGCTCTGACCGCGAGCGATCTGGCCGCCCGCTGTGCCGAACCGTGGTTCTCGGCCGGTGATTTCCTGGTGGCCCGCGACGCCGGCACTGGCACCGGTCGGATGGTCGGCTACAACTGGTTGAAGATCGAGTCGGGCTCCCCGGTGGGCGAGATCTACGTCGTCGGCGTGCACCCGGATGCCGCCGGTCGCGGCGTCGGCCGCCGCCTCATGCTGGCCGGGCTCGACCGCCTCCGCGAACGCGGGTGCCGAACCGCGGACCTGTATGTGGAGGCCGACAGCGCCGCCGCGGTGGCCCTGTATCGTTCGCTCGGGTTCACCGAGCGAACGATCGATGTGCAGTACCGCCGGAGCCCGCGTTGACCGGTGTTCATCCAAGATCGTCGCATTCGCGCGGTCCGCAGTGTCAAGATGGTTGAATGGACGGCGATAACATTCAGACCGACTCGGGCCTGGGCAGCGACTTTGACGATGATTTCGATCCCCTGATCGGCGTGAACGATCCGGCGCTCCTTACCGAGCGCTACCTCGACCGGGAACTGAGCTGGCTGGCCTTCAACCAGCGGGTGCTCGAGCTCGCGGAGGACCCCGATCTCCCGGCTCTGGAACGGGCGAACTTCCTGGCCATCTTCGCCAGCAACCTCGACGAATTCTTCATGGTGCGGGTCGCCGGCCTGAAGCGCCGCATCCTCACCGGGCTGGCCGTGCCGACCAACATCGGGCGCGCCCCGCAGGACGCCCTCTCCGACATCTCCACCACGGCCCACGTTCTGCAGGCCCGGCACGCCCACGCCTTCCAGGACCTCGTCAGCCCGGCCCTCGCCGAAGCCGGGATCGACATCGTCAACTGGGACACCCTGGACGACGCCGACCGCCGTTCCCTGCGCGACTACTTCTCGAACCAGATCTTCCCGGTGCTGATGCCCCTCGCGGTCGACCCGGTGCATCCATTCCCCTACATCTCCGGGCTCTCGCTGAACCTCGCGGTCCGGGTGCGCAACTCCAAAACCGGCAAGCAGGAGTTCGCCCGGCTCAAGGTGCCCACCATGCTCCCCCGCTTCGTGCGCGTGGACCGCCGCGAGAAGGCAGACAGCGTACGCTTCATCACGCTCGAGGACCTGATCGCGAACCATCTCGGAGACCTGTTCCCGGGCATGGACATCCTCGAGCACCACGTCTTCCGGGTCACCCGCAACGAAGACGTCGAGATTGAAGAGGACGAGACCGAGAATCTGATCAAGGCCCTCGAGAAGGAGCTGCTGCGCCGCCGGTTCGGCCCGCCCATCCGTCTCGAGATCACCGAAGACATGGACGAGGTCACCCTCGGCCTGCTCGTGCGCGAGCTGGACGTCACCGATCAGGAAGTGTACCGCCTGCCGGCCCCGCTCGACCTGGGCGGCCTGTTCGACCTGCGGATCGACCGCCCGGACCTGCGCTACGTGAAGCACGTGCCGACGACGGCCGTTCAGCTGCTCGCCCCGGAACCGAACGCGGAACCGGACATCTTCAGCGCCATCTCGCGCCGGGACATCCTGCTGCACCACCCGTACGAGTCGTTCGCGACCAGCGTGCAAGCGTTCCTCGAGCAGGCCGCGGCCGACCCGGACGTGCTCGCCATCAAGCAGACCCTGTACCGTACCTCGGGCGACAGCCCCATCGTCGAGGCGCTGATCGCAGCCGCCGAGTCGGGCAAGCAGGTGCTCGCCCTGGTGGAGATCAAGGCCCGCTTCGACGAACAGGCCAACATCACCTGGGCCCGCAAGCTCGAGAAGGCCGGCGTGCACGTGGTCTACGGCCTCGTGGGCCTGAAGACGCACTGCAAACTCGCGCTCGTGGTGCGGAACGAAGACGGCGTTTTGCGCCACTACAGCCACATCGGCACCGGCAACTACAACCCCAAGACCAGCCGCCTCTACGAAGACCTCGGGCTCCTGACCGCGGACCCGCAGGTGGGCAAGGACCTCACCCGTCTGTTCAACGAACTCTCCGGCTACGCGATCGAGAAGAAATTCAAGCGCCTGCTGGTGGCACCGCTGCACCTGCGCCGCGCCCTGCTCAAGAGCATCGCGACGGAAACCGCGGCCGCCCAGGCCGGGAAGCCGTCGGGCATCCGGATCAAGGTGAACTCCATGGTCGACGAGGCCATCATCGACGCACTGTATCGGGCCAGCCAGGCGCGCGTGCCGATCGAGATCTGGGTGCGCGGCATCTGCAGCCTGAAGCCCGGGGTCCCCGGGATGAGCGAGACCATCAAGGTGCGCTCGATTCTCGGGCGATACCTGGAGCACTCCCGGATCTTCTCGTTCCACACCAACGGTGACCCGCAGGTCTACATCGGCAGCGCCGACATGATGCACCGCAACCTCGACCGCCGGGTCGAGGCGCTGGTGCGCCTCGTCGACCCTGACCACCTGACCGAAATCGACGCCCTCTTCACCCGGGCCATGGACGACCGCACCTCATCCTGGTGGCTGGACAGCTCGGGCGAATGGACGCGCCACCACCTGGACGGCTCCGGCCATCCGCTCGACGACATGCAGAACAGGCTCATGCAACAAATCTCCCTCCGCAAGCGCCCGGCGGGGCGCCGATGAGCGACCCTGCCATCTACGCTGCGGGCGCCGTCTGCTGGCGCCTGATCGACGGCAAGATCCACGTTCTCCTGATCCATCGCACCGTGTACGGCGACGTGACCATTCCCAAAGGGAAGGTCGACCCAGGCGAGACCCTGCCGCAGACGGCCGTGCGCGAGATCGGGGAGGAGACCGGCCTGGCCGTGGCCCTCGGCGTGCCACTGGGCATCTCCGCCTACTCGCTGCTCAACGGCCGCGAGAAGATCGTTCACTACTGGGCCGCAGAGATCACGCCCGAGGCCATCCAGCACTCGACCTTCGTGCCCAACGGCGAGGTCGCGGCGATCGAGTGGGTCACCATCAAGAAGGCCCGCACCTACCTCAGTTACACGCCCGACGTGGAGATCATCGACGCGTTCGCCAAGCTCGTCGACACCGGTGTCACCCGCACCTTCGCCCTGATCGCGCTCCGCCACGGCAAGGCCGTGCAGCCCGGCAACTGGGACGGCCCCGACTGCAGCCGGCCGCTGACCGAGCGCGGCGTCAAGCAGGCCGCCGCCATCGTGCCCACGATCACCGCCTGGCAGCCCCTGCGGATCGTGTCGAGCACGGCGACCCGCTGCGTGACCACCGTGGCCCCGCTCGCGGCGGCCACCGGCATCCAGATCAAGCGCACCGAACGCTACAGCCAGGACGCGTTCGAGCAGGGCCTGGCGGATGTCCGTTCCGGCATCGGCAAGCGGGTGCGGTCGCGAAAGACTGCTGTGATCTGTAGCCACGGGCCGGTTCTCCCCGAGATCCTGCACGAGATCGCCCTGGCCACCGGCACCACCCACGGTGCGTACATCTCCGACGCGGCGGCCCTCGAAACCGGGTCGTTCTCGGTGGTGCACCTCTCCGCCGACAATCCGAGCGCGGGAATCGTCGCGATCGAAACACACTCGCCTGCCCTCTGACCACGGTATTCAGTGAATACCCCGCTGCTTCTTTCGGCCTGCCCCGCCGCGTTCACTTTCCGTTAACCTTTTCGCAGGGGTGTCGTTAACCAGGCGGAATATGGTTACGGTGAGGCCAGCACCGGTCTCGAACCTGCAGTCACTTGTTATGAAGTCAACCCTCGAAAGGGATATCTGTGAATTTCATGCGTTTTGGCCGACCCGCGGTCATCGCCGTCGTCGCCGCACTGGCACTGTCTTCATGCGCCGCGAACGAAGGCGCCGCTCCGGAGTCCGACTCCGCCAGCGCCCTCACCGGCACGATCAACGCCGGTGGCGCGTCCTCCCAGGGCTCAGCCCAGGAAGCCTGGATCTCAGCGTTCCAGACCGCGAACCCGGACGTCACCATCAACTACGACCCGTCCGGTTCCGGCGCAGGTCGGGAGGCGTTCATCGCCGGTGGCTCCGACTTCGCAGGCTCCGACTCCTACCTGAGCGACGACGAGCTCGCCGGCACCTTCGGTTCTTGCGCAGCGGACACCACCGCGGTCGACCTGCCCGTCTACATCTCCCCCATCGCTGTGATCTTCAACGTCGATGGGGTCGACGACCTCAACGTCGACGCCGACACGCTGGCCAAGATCTTCTCCGGCGCCATCACCACCTGGAACGACCCGGCCCTGGTCGCACTGAACGAGGGCGTCTCGCTCCCGTCGACCGCGATCACCGCCGTGCACCGCTCGGATGACTCGGGCACCACGAAGAACTTTGCGGACTACCTCGGCCAGAACGCCCCGGACGTGTGGACCGAGAAGGCTTCCGACACCTTCCCGTTCCAGACCGGTGAGGGTGCGCAGGGCACCTCGGGCGTCGTCGACGCCGTCACCAACGGCGTGGGCACGATCGGCTACGCCGACGCGTCGCGCGCCGGAGACCTCGGGGTCGCCAAGCTCAAGGTCGGCGACGAGTTCGTCGCGTACAGCGCCGAAGCCGCCGCCGCCGTCGTCGACGGTTCTCCTCTCGTCGAGGGCCGCGAAGCCAACGACCTCGCGTTCGACCTCAACCGCATGACCGACAACCCGGCCGAGTACCCGCTGGTCCTGGTCAGCTACGCGATCGTTTGCACCGAGTACGCCGACCCCGCCCAGGCTGAGCTCGTCAAGGCCTACGTCGGCTACATGGCCAGCGCCGAGGGCCAGGCCGAAGCGGTAGCATCCGCCGGCGCGGCATCGATGACGACCGAACTTCAGGACAAGGTCGCAGCGGTTCTCGATACCATCAAGTAGCTCCTGTTTCGCCGTTCCTCAGCTGCCCGATCCGGGACTCGCATGGCTTGCGAGCACCGGGTCGGGCAGACTGGGGTTCGTGGCCTGTGACCTGAACCTCTCTTTCTTAGCTTTTGCCCCAACCCTCCCAAGGAGATACCCGGCATGACGACCGCAGTAGAGCGACCCTCGCTCAAGGCCAAGGAACGCCCCGGCGACCGCATCTTCGCCACGAGCACGATTGTGGCCGGCAGCCTCATCCTGGCAATTCTCGCCGCCGTCGCGGCCTTTCTGCTCGTGCAGAGCCTGCCGGCCTTTCTCGCCGACCCGGAGGAGTTCAAGGGCGACACCACCAACTTCTGGTCGTATGTCTGGCCGCTCGTGTTCGGCACACTCTGGGCGGCGTTCCTCGCGCTGATCATGGCCGTGCCCGTCGCCATCGGCATCGCGCTCTTCATCTCGCACTATGCCCCCCGCAAGCTCGCGCAGGGCCTGGGCTACCTGATCGACCTTCTCGCCGCCGTGCCCTCCGTCGTCTTCGGGCTGTGGGGCATCGGCGTGCTCGCGCCGCTCGTGCAGCCGTTCTACACGAACCTGGTCGAGTGGTTCGGCTGGATCCCCCTCTTTGCCGGCCCGGTTTCCGGCACCGGGCGCACGACGCTCACGGTCGCCATCGTGCTGGCTGTCATGGTCTTGCCGATCATCACGGCGCTGTCCCGGGAGATCTTCCTGCAGACCCCCGTGCTATACGAGGAGGCCTCACTGGCCCTCGGCGCAACCCGCTGGGAAATGATCGCCATGGCCGTGCTGCCCTTCGGCCGTGCCGGGATCATCTCCGCCTCGATGCTCGGCCTCGGCCGGGCCCTGGGTGAAACCATGGCCGTCGCCATGGTGCTCTCACCGAGCCGGGACGTCATCTTCCAGCTCCTGACCTCGCAGAACCCCACCACAATCGCCGCGAACATCGCCCTCAACTTTCCGGAGGCGCACGGCGTCGGCGTCAATATTCTGCTCGCGACGGGCCTCATTCTCTTCGTCATCACGCTCGTGGTGAACATGATCGCCCGCGTCATCATCAACCGCCGCAAGGCATTCTCCGGAGCGAACTGATGAGCCTGACGACCACGGCCACGAACACGGCCGCGCCCCTGACGAACTCCCTCACCGCGGGCAAGCTTCCTCGGCACACCTCTCTGGCCGTGCTCCTGGCCAGCTGGCTGGTCACAGGCGCGTTCTTCTTCGTGGTGATGCTCTCCGGCGCCGCCGAGGGATTCAACGTCGTCGGAACGCTCTTCTTCGGCACCGTCGTCTACTGCGTCGCCATCTACCTGCTCTCGTACTTCGTCGAGGGCGTGCGCAAGGCCAAGGACCGCCTGGTCACCGCCCTCGTGACCGTGGCCTTCGCGGTCGCCCTGCTGCCGCTCTTCTCGCTCGTCATAACCACCCTGGTCAACGGACTGCCGGCGTTCCTCACCCCGAGCTTTTTCACCCAATCCCAGCGCAACGTCGTGGGCGAGGGCGGCGGCGCCTTGCACGCCGTCATCGGCACGCTGCTGATCACCGGTGTGGCCACGCTCATTTCGGTGCCGATCGGCCTCCTGGCAGCGATCTACCTCACCGAGTACGGCCGAGGCCGGCTGGCTCGGGCGATCACGTTCTTCGTCGACGTCATGACCGGCATCCCGTCGATCGTCGCGGGACTCTTCGCGTTCGCCCTGTTCTCTCTCCTGTTCAACGACCCCGGCATCCGCTTCGGATTCGGCGGCGCCATCGCCCTCACAGTGTTGATGATCCCCGTCGTCGTTCGTTCGAGCGAGGAAATGCTCAAGCTTGTTCCCAACGAGCTTCGCGAGGCGGCGTACGCGCTCGGTGTGCCGAAATGGCTGACCATCGTCAAGGTCGTGCTGCCGACATCCCTCGCCGGGATCGTGACCGGGATCATGATCTCGATCTCCCGCGTGATCGGTGAGACGGCGCCGCTGCTGATCATCTCCGGGTTCACGGCCAGCATGAACTACGACCTGTTCAACGAGCGCATGATGACCCTGCCCGTGTTCGTCTACACCCAGTACGCTAACCAGGGCGCAGACACCCAGTCCTACCTCGACCGTGCCTGGGCCGGCGCCCTGACGCTTATCTTGATCGTGATGCTATTGAACCTGGGCGCGCGCGTCATCGCCAAAATCTTCTCCCCCAAGCTCGGCCGCTAGGCTCCACCTCCCGGCCCCGGCCGTCTGAACCAAAGGAATGCATGTCCAAGCGCATTGAAGTCAACGACCTCAACGTCTACTACAGCAAGTTTCTGGCTGTCGAAGACGTGTCGTTGGTGATCGAGCCTCGAACCGTGACGGCCATGATCGGGCCCAGCGGATGCGGCAAGTCCACGTTCCTGCGCACGCTGAACCGCATGCACGAGGTCATCCCCGGGGCGTACGTCACGGGCGATGTACTCATCGACGGCAACAACCTCTATGGCCAGGGCGTCGACCCGGTGCTCGTGCGCCGCCAGGTGGGCATGGTGTTCCAGCGCCCGAACCCGTTCCCGACCATGTCGATCGGCGACAACGTGCTGGCCGGCGTGAAGCTCAACAACCGCCGGATGGCCAAGTCCGACGCCGACGACCTGATCGAGAAGTCGCTGCAGGGCGCGAACCTCTGGAAAGAGGTCAAGGACCGCCTCGACAAGCCCGGCTCGAGCCTCTCCGGAGGGCAGCAACAGCGCCTCTGCATCGCACGCGCGGTCGCGGTGCAGCCCGACGTCATCCTGATGGACGAGCCGTGCTCGGCCCTCGACCCGATCTCGACGCTGGCGATCGAGGACCTGATCGAAGAGATGAAGGCCGACTACACGATTGTGATCGTCACTCACAACATGCAGCAGGCATCCCGGGTCTCCGACCGCACCGGATTCTTCAACATCGCCGGCACCGGCAAGCCCGGCAAGCTGATCGAGTACGACGACACGACCACGATCTTCTCCAACCCGAGCGAGCAGGCCACCGAGGACTACGTCTCCGGCCGCTTCGGCTAAGCCCGGTTCCGTGCCTGGCGCGCGGACAGCACTGCGCCCTGGCTCCGTGCCCCGAACGAATTCGACGGAGATTCTGCCCTGAACGCGCCGATTACGCGTGAAACGGCACGATTGGAGCAGAATCTCCGTCGAATTGGTTAGCAAGCGGGCTGCGGGGCGACGGGCTGTGGGTGGGGCGTCAGACGGTGCGGGCGAGCAGGGCGGCGTTGAGGGTGCGGGTGCGCTCGGAGTCGACGGGCATTGGTCTGCCATCGAGTTCGGTCACGTGCACGGCCAGGCGCAGGCTGGAGAGCAGCCACACGGCATCCGCCGACCGTAGCTCGTCGACGCTCATGTCGCGGTATTCCGTGCGCTCCCCTGCCGCCCGAAGGTGCTCGAACGCGCTCTGTTGGGTGGTGCCGTGCAGGATTGCTCCGCTCGGCAGGGGAGAGACGTAGACGTCGCCCCTGCAGAGCATCACGGTCGAGGTGGGCCCCTCGAGCACGAAGCCGTCGTGGGTGAGGAAGATCGCGTCGTCGGCGCCGCGGCGGCGGGCCTCCCTGAGGGCGGCCATGTTGACCGCATAGCTGAGCGTCTTCGCGCCCATCAGGAGCCAGGGCGCCTGCCCTGCGACGCCGTGCGGGTAGCCGCGGTCCAGGGTGACCGCCCGGATGCCGTCCTCGCGGACGACGGCGAAGTCGGGCGCGGGGGTCGCGTGAAGCCAGGCCGTGGGTGCCGGGCCGGAGTCGACGCCGCGGCTGTAGACGAGTTTGAGCACAACTTCGCCCTCGTGCGGGACGCGGTCGACCACGTGCGCGATCGCGGCCAGCCACTGAGCCGTGTTCGGCTCGGGCAGCTCACAGGTCGCGGCCGAGGTGCCCAGCCGGGCAAGGTGAGGGCCGACCGCCTGAGGGTGGCCGCCGACCACGCCAAGTGTCTCGAAGACGCCGTCGCCCCGCTGGGCGCTCAACTCCCCCACCCGCAACGCCGGGGCATCCGAGTCCACCTCGTGGAACGTGTCGTCGAATTCCGTCTGCGGCGCGTCGGCGGGAACCGGGTCGAGAAGCAAGGTGAAGGGCAGCGTCATTCGCCGAACAGTCATTTGACGAGCATAGAGTATCGGGTCAGGAGCAGGTCAGGATCAGGTCGGGATCGACTCAGATCAAGCAGCTCAGGAGCTCTGGATGGCGAGGATCGGGTCGCTGGTGGGCTGCTCCGAGCCGCCCTTCGGCTCGACCGTGACGCCGATCGTGTCGCCGGCGGTGAGGCTGCCGTCGAGCACGCGCCAGACGGTGCCGGTGCCGGTGCCGGACGAGTCGAAGATTCCGGCGGGAACCGCGCCGGAGCCGCCGATGTACCAGAGCTGGTAGTCCCGGTCGGACGGCAAGTCCGGCAGGTCGTCGACCAGGAGCGCTGAGAGTCCGCTCTCTTCGGACCAGACCAGGGTTGCTTCCTGACCGTCGGCGGTGGTCGCCGACGCGCGCTGGATGTCAGCGGCCGCCGTGATTTGCACGAGACCGGCCGCCTGGTCCTGTTCGAATTGGTCGGACTCCAGGGACTGGCCGACGAAGGTGCCGCCCGCGAAGAGGGCGACGGCCGCGGCGGCCGCCGCGAGAACGCCGACGGGCCGCTGGAACCAGCGCAGGCGGGCGCGCTCGGAGGCGCTGCCCGCTGCAGTGGCGCCTTGGATCGGAGCGGGATCGACGCGCGGCGCGGGGGTGGCCGGTGCCGTCTGATCGGCCGGCAGGGGCGCGAGCTGCGGCGTGGCGGCAAGTTTGGCCATCAGGGAGGCCCTGAGTCCGGCCGAGGGTTGAACGGGGGTGGCGGCAAGGCCCAGCGCCACCGCGGTGTCACTCAGCTCGGCCGCCTCGATGCGGGCCGGCTCGGACGCCTTGAGGTGCTCCTCATAGACGGCGGCCTCTTCCGCGCCCAGGGCGTGGAGGGCGTAGGCGCCGGCGAGCTCGCCCGGGTTCTGCCCGGCGGCGTTGCGGGGGTCGTCATTCCGGGTGTTGTCGCTCATGACGCCACTCCCAACTCGTCGCGCAGGCGGATCATGCCGTCGCGCAGCCTCGTTTTCACAGTTCCGAGAGGGATCTGCAACCGCTCGGCGACTTCACTCTGGCTGAGGCCGCCGTAGTAGGCGAGGCTGATCGCCTGGCGTTGCAGTTCCGTCAATCTGGACATCGCCTTTTCCACTCTTTCGTGCTCGATTCGTACTCCGACCGTTTCGGACACCTCGTCGTAGGCAACCGCAAGATCACGGATGCCGATTTTGATATCCCGGTCGCGGCTGGCCTGCGACGACCGAATCCGGTCGATCGCCCGGCGGTGCGCCATGGTCAGGATCCAGGTCGACGCCCCGCCGCGCTGGGCCTCGTACCTCGTCGCCGTCTGCCAGATCTCCAGGAAGATCTCCTGCGTCACTTCCTCCGACTGCGAAGGGTCAACCAGAAGACGTCGAACGAGACCGAGAACACGCGAGGCCATCCGGTCATACAGCTCTCCAAATGCTCCTTCGTCTCCCTGCGCCACCCGGCCCAGCAATTCCTCATGGGAGACAGGAACAGTCCCCTCCCGGTTGACGTTGAATTCAGCACTCATGAGAACAAGCATCTCAGGTCTTGTCCACGTCCATGGTTCGGCGCGGAGACCGAATCGGATTGGTGTGTCACGACAGGCGGAGGAAGAGTGAAGGCCGGACCGCAGAACGCCTCTCGGCGCGAGGCCGCTCACAGCGGCGAATATTGGAGCCCGGGGTTACTGCGGCCCGACCAGAGTCCAGTGTAAACGACCCGGATGCGGATCGCGCACCCGGCGGGACGGCTCGCGGCCGATCAGTTAGACAGGTCAGTCCAGCGAGTCACTGCGCCAGAGCCGGGCGCACGAGCCGAACTCCTGGGCGGTGGTGGAGAACCGGAGGGCGCGGGTGGTCAGTTCGGTGGACCGGAGCGGTTCGGTCGTCTCCAGGTCGTCCGCGACGCTGGTGCAGCCAACGGAGATGACGCGGCAGAACGCCGCCGCGCGGTCGAGTGCCACGGCGAAATCCCCGGTGAAGATCCCCCGCAGGATCTGGTCGGCCAGGACGATAATCTCCGCCGTGCCCGTGGGCACTGCGGCCCCGGCGATGACCGGGTCGATCGCAACCGTGACTTCGGTTCCGCGCTGGTAGAGGAACGCCGTGCCCTCGGGATCCTGGCGGATGAGCAACCGCACCAGGTAGATCCGCCAGAGCGCCCCGGGCAGGCTGCGCGGCGTTGCACGCGACCAGAGTTCGGCCACCGCGTCGACGCCGTTCTCGTCGGTGTAGGTCACGAGCCGCTCGACGATGTCGGGGTCAGGGTCGCTGCGCACGCGGGCCAGAAGCGCGTGCGCGGTTTCATGCGCCACCCGGCTGATCAGTGCCGGGTCTTCGCCCCCCTGGAAGGACTCGAATTTGCTGCCGGAGAACTGGGTCGGCTTGTGAAAATTCTCGGCCATGGCATCCTCCTGGGCTCGGTTTCGTGTTCGCTGTGGGCACATCCGTCTCGTCTGCAGAAAACCCTCTCCCACGGTACCTAGAAAAACGGATCAAAAATCCCCTGTACATTATTAACCGCGGGCCTCTAGCTCAGTTGGTAGAGCAAAGGACTTTTAATCCTTGGGTCGTCGGTTCGAGCCCGACGGGGCCCACTCACAGGATCAGCGTCGGTGCAGACCCGGGTCTCGCCCGGGCCCAGCATCGACTCCGGACTCCCGGCGAGCACCCAGCGATGATTCGGGCGGCGTTCGGGTAGCTGCTCCATACTTCTCTGACATGGTGCCGGCATGCCCGATGCCGGCGACCTGAGAAGGAGGCCCCGTGGGCAGAGTGAATGAAGAAGTTGAAATCGAGACCGGGATCATCACCCGGTACCGGCGTCACCCCAACGGACGCGGACTGGTGTCCCCCAGCGCACGCGTGCACCCCGAGGCGTTCGTATCCCGAACCGCCTACGTGGAGAGCGGCGCGCGGGTCGGGGCGGAGGCGTGGATCGGCCCCGGCAGTTGGATCGACCAGGACGCGGTCATCGGTTCTCACGTGTTCATCGGCCAGAACGTGCACGTCGGCGCGGACGCTGTCGTCGGCAGCGCCACGCGGCTGGGCAGCTATGTGCGGATCGGTCGCGGGGCACGGCTCAGCCCCGGAGCGGTCGTCGAACGCGATCTGCGGGTTCCGGACAACGCCGTGATCGGCGCGGCCCCGCGCACGCGCCTGTCGCCCGGATCGGCACCCGCCGGTGTCGCCCACGCCGCCTAGGGGTGCGTCTACGGGTGCGTCCGCTACTCGGCGGTGAACTGGCTTGCGAGTTCTCGCTGCACCATCAGCGCCAACTCGCGCAACAGCACGAGGTCGACGGTTCCTGCCGCCCTCGGCTCCGAGTCGAACACGCAGAGGGCCCCGATGAGGTCCCCCGACGGCGACTCGATCCGGAATCCGGCGTAGAACCTGAACTTTGGCTCGCCCACCACGAGTGGATTGTCTCGGAAGCGGTCGTCGAGGAGGGCATCCGGTATCACCATAGCCGCGGTGCCCGTGATGGTGACCGCGCAGAACGAATTGGACCGCGGCGACTCGGCATCGGCCACTCAGATGCGGGCCTTATGCCACTGGCGATCGCCATCGATCACCGTGAGCGCCGCGGACTGGGTGCCGAACAGGATGCGCGCCAGTGCCGCGATGCGGTCGAAGCGCTCCTCGGGCGGGGTGTCGACGATCCCGAGCTGGTCGACCGCGAGCTGGCGCCGCGCCTCCTTCGCCCTCGCCTGGTCGTCGGAGGGCACCGGTTCGGCGTCAGGGGTCGCGACCCGGTCGGCGCCGAGGAGCGGCGCCATCCGGGAGGCGAGAACGTCGGCCCAGTGCGCATACGTATCCGTGGACCGGTATCGGCCCGGCGGCGGCGTCGGCGCCGCACTGGACGGTACGAACGCGACCCCGTCGCTGCTGTCGGCGACGAGCCGTACCGTCACCCGGTTCAGGAGCCGGCCGTGGTGGTCCGCCAGATTTCCGAGCCTGGAATCGTACACCGGGATCGACCGGATGGGCTGGATTCCAAGTATTCCCCATTCGGGGCGGGAGTCCAGGGCCGCGTTACACCAGTGCCACAACGGCCTGGGCGAGCGCGAAAATGACCAGGCCGGCGAGCGCGCCCACCACGGTGCCGTTGATGCGGATGAACTGGAGGTCCTTTCCGATCTGCAGTTCGATCTTCTCGGCCGTCTCGGCCGCGTCCCACCGCGCGACGGTTTCGGTGATCACCTCGGCGATCTCGTGCCGGTACCGGCGCACGATGTAGCTTGCACTGTCGGCCAGCCACCGGTCGACGCGGGTGCCGAGGGCCGGGTCGGTGGACAGTCTCCCGCCGACCTCCATGACGGTCGAGCGGATGCCCGTGCGCAACCCGCTCGAGGGGTCGTTCAGCGCCGCCGTCAGGGAGACCTTCACGGCCTCCCAGGTTTTGCTCGCGAAATCGCGCAGCCGGGCGCTGTCGAGCAGTTCGAGCTTGAGCGCCTCCACCCGTTCGATCATCGCCGGCTCGTGCTGCAGGTCGTCGGTCACCTCGACGAGGTAACGATCGATGGCCTGGCGGAGCGGATGCGCGGCATCCGCACGCACGGTGGCCACGAAGGCGAGCACCTCCCGGTGCGCCTTGTCGTCGACCAGCTTGTCGACGAAACCGGGGAGCCAGGTCGGCAGGCGCTGGGACACGGCCCGCCCGAAGGCCTCCGGATGCTCCAACAGCCAGCCCTCGGCCCGTTCCAGCAGCAGGTCGACGGCGGCGTGCTGCTGCCCCGACTCGACCAGCCGCGCCCCCACGTGCCCGATTGTCGGACCCCACTCCGGCTTCAGCAGGTTCTCGCGGGCCACGGTTTCGATCAGCTCCTGGATCGCGTCGTCGCTGAGCAGGTTGAGCAGACCGGCGCCCGCCACCGCGACCTCGTCGGTGAGCCGGCGCGCGTTCTCCTCCTGGGAGAGCCACGCGCCGAGCCGACGGGACGCACCCAGCGATTCGAGCTTGCCACGGATGACCGCCTCGGAGAGGAAATTCGTCTCGACGAATTCACCCAGGCTGGCCCCGATCTCGTCCTTGCGGCTGGCGATGATGTTCGTATGCGGAATGCGCAGGCCCAGCGGGTACCGGAACAGGGCCGTCACGGCGAACCAGTCCGCTAGGGCGCCGACCATGCCGCCCTCAGCCGCGGCGCGCACGTACTGCAGCCACGGGTAGCTCTCCTGCAGCGCGAACGAGGTGGCGAACACCACCGCCATCAGGAGGAGCAGTCCGATGGCGAGCCGCTTCATGCGGATCAGGGCCGTCAGGCGCACGGCGTCCGGCAGGCTCAGCGGCGGCCGGGCGGCGGCTGCCGCCCGTGCTGCACTTGGACCGGTCTCGGTCTGGTTGCTCTGCCTCATCTTCTCGGCCATCCTCCCAGACTGCCGGATCGGGGCCGGGGAGGGAAACCCGTCTTCCCTCGACCCCGGCGCGCTGCACACTCAGCAATGGCAGTGTCCCTCTTCGACGGGCGTCGACGGCGGCACATCGAGCACCGGGCTGCGGTCGAAGAAGCCATCGGGCTTCAGCTTGAAACCAGCGGTGTCCACGGGCCTGATCGGCCAGTCCTCGATGCGCGGATAGTGGGTGAGGCCGAACGTGTGCCAGAGCACGATGTCCTGGCCGTCGATGTCGCGGTCGGCTTCGATGTAGGCAGGCCGGCGCCGCCCGCGTGCTGATTGACGAAGTCGCCGGTCGGGTAGCGCTCGTCCTCGGCGTACCGGGTCACCCACAGGTCCTTAGTCGCGAAGGCCGCCCTTCGTGCCGGTTCCACCGCCGTCGGCCGCTCCATCGTGCTCCGCCGCCTCGAACCTCAAGAAGATCACCCTCGAACTCGGGGGCAAGGCCCCTTCATCATCACTGCGGACGCCGACATCGACGCGGCCGTCGGCGGCAACCTGGCGGGCGGCATGCTCAATTCCGGGCAGGTCTGCACGGCCTACACGCGGTTCTATGTCAACAAGAAGCGCGAGGCCGAATTCGTCGAGAGAATGGCGGCCGGGGTCTCCGGCCTGAAGCTTGGCGCCGGGATGGACCCCAGCACCCAGCTGGGTCCTCTGGTCTCTCAAAAACACCTCGCCCACGTCGAACGGATGGTTACGGTCGGCCGTGCCGAGGGCGCGGAACTCGTGACCGGTGGCGCCCGGGCCGGCGAGGTCGGCTTCTTCTTCCAGCCGACGGTGTTCGCCGGTGTGCGCGACGACATGGCCATCGCGACCGACGAGGTCTTCGGGCCGGTGCTCTCGATCATGTCCTACGACGATGACGACGACCTGCAGGAGCTCATCAACCGGGCCAACGACACCGACTATGGGCTCGCCGCCACGGTCTGGACGAAGGACCTCGAGAAGGCACACCGCCTGGCCAACGGCATCCGTGCCGGTGCGATCTTCGTGAACATGCCACCGGTGCCGGATATGGCCGCGCCGTGGGGCGGGTTCAAGACCAGCGGCTGGGGCAACGAGATGGGTCCGTATTCGATCGACGCGTACACGCAGGTCAAGGGCGTCTGGATGCACTACGGCAGCTAGCCGCACGGGTTTATCGCGGCATCCGTTCGTTTTCGCGCACTCGTCGACTCACGCACTCGTCAACTCACGCAATCGTCAACTCAATGAGGAGTAAACCCATGACGACCACTCGCAGTACCCCTCCGTCCGACTCCCAGACCACCCTACGCACGGGACGCCTCGGTGTGATCGGCATCGTCTTCTTCGTGGTCGCGGCGGCCGCACCGCTCGTGGGCATGACCGGCGCGGTCCCGGTCGCGATCGTTCTCGGTAACGGCGCGGCCGCCCCGGGCGCCTACCTCGCCATCCAGCTGGCGATCTACGGGTTCTTCGGCGGACTGCTCGGCGCCCAGGTCGGCCTGCTCCCCTGGTGGGCGTGGGCGCTGCTGGCCTGGGCGACCGTCACGCTGCTCTCGCTGCTGAGCGTGGATGTCGGCGCCAAGGTGCTCGGCGTGCTGATGCTGCTCGAACTCCTGGCACTGGTCGTCACCTCGGTCGCCATCCTGGCCGACGGCGGGCCGGAGGGCCTGAACTTCTGGGCCTCGTTCAACCCGGCCGCGATCCTCGCCGGCGAGCTGGCCGGCTCGGCGGGCATCGCGTTCGCCTTCGCGTTCGCGTCTTTCATCGGCTTCGAGGCCACCGCGATCTACGGCGAGGAATCCAAGGACCCGAAGACGGTGGTCCCCCGCGCCACCTACCTGGCGGTCGGAGTGATCACGGCGCTGTTCGCCCTGACGGCGTTCGCCATGGTCACGGGAATGGGTGCATCCTCGGTCGTCGAGAAGACCGTGGAGCTGTCGAGTCTCGACGGGGTTCCCCTGGCCGAACCGGCCGCGGTGCTCTTCTCCCTCGCGACCCAGTACGTGGCACCGTGATGGGCGTCCTGGTGATCTCGAGCCTGTTCGCCGGACTGCTGGCCTTTCAGAACGCGGCCAGCCGTTACCTCTTCGCCCTCGGCCGCGGCGGCGCGCTGCCCGCGCCGCTCAGCCACGTCAACGGTCGCGGCGCACCGAGCACCGCCTCCCTCGCCACGTCGGTCCTCACGGGTTTCGTCATCGTGACCTTCGCCGTTTTCCGGCTCGACCCGGTGCTCAACATGTTCTACTGGTTCAGCGGCCTCGCCGTGGTGGCGATCGTGCTCATCGAGATCCTCGTCTGCATCGCGGTGATCGCGTTCTTCCGCCGCAATGCGGGCAGCGAGAACGTGGTCCAGACCATCATCGCCCCGGTGCTGGCCACCATCGGTCTGATCCTCGGCGAGTACCTCCTGATGAGCCGCTTCGGGCTCCTCGCCGGCACGGTGGCCGAGGGCGTGGACCCGACGATGTCATCGTGGGGCCTGAGCCCGATCGGCTGGGTGCTCGTGTCCCTGCCCTTCGTGCTCCTGCTCGTCGGCTACCTGCACTCGCTCTGGTCGCACACCGAGAACGAGGCCCTGGTCAAGGACGTCCTCTCGTAGCCGGCAAGCCGTGAAACGGGGTGACCGCCGCGAGGCGGACACCCCGTCTCTCTGCCCGGCGGACCGTGATGGGCGCGGTGATGCCGGATCAGAGGCGAAATCCCTGGTGGCGGATGCCCCAGCGCACAGACCAGGACTCCCCCGGTTCGACCCAGCGCAGCCCCGCGCCCGAATTGAAGGCATTCGCAGGGGCCGTCATCGGCTCGATCGCCACCGCCAGGCCCAGGAACGGGCCGCCCGGCCCCGGGAAGGGGAAGTTGCGCGGCGTGAAGACCTGAACGTTGCGAATGTTCCGGTCGCCCCAGATCGTGACGCTGCGGCCGTCAGGCGCGGTCAACGAGGCCACGCTGGGGGTGCCGGACTCCTCGCCGGTCACGTCGGACCGCACCTCGGGAGCCTCAGGCCCCACCCCGCCGAAGCCGTCGTCGAGATCGACGTCACCCACCCGGCACCCCGTGCGCAGGTCGAACCGGGTGCCGACGACGGAAGATTCCCCGACGGGGTTCTGCCGGTCGTCGACGTCGATATGGGTGCGCGCCGCGATCGTGAGCACGAGGTCCTCGGTGGGAACGCCGCCGATCTTCGGGTACGGATGCGCGCCGAGCGCTACCGGGGCCGCGTCCCGGCCCACGTTCCGCACCGTGTGGGTGACCGCAAGACCGTTGTCGTTGAGCGCATACCGCACGGTCGTGTCGAGCAGGAACGGGTATCCGGCCTGCGGGAAGACCGTGGCGGCCAGAGTGACCGAACTCGGGCTGCGGTCGAGCATGCGATAGGACGAATACCGAAGCAGGCCGTGGATGGCGTTTTGCTGTTCCGGCTCGGTGAGCGGCAGGCGCTGCACGACGCCCTGGTGCCGCCAAAGGCCGTCCCGGATGCGGTTGGGCCACGGCATCAGCACGATGCCGGCGCCCCACGGCGGGGTGGCCTCGGGCGCGAACGGCTCGACGAGGTCTATGCCGTCCACGGAATACAGCCGGAGGCCGGCGGCCACCTCGGTGACGATCGCCAACGCAGGCCCACTCGGCGTGGCTACCCTCAATTCATACTGGAAACCCGTTGCAGCGCGCATAGTGTCAACCTACTCCGGCTGCAGAACGGTCAGGCCGGCCTCGCGGAGGGGCGCCAGCATGACCTCGTCGGCCGCGGCATCCGTCACCAGGGTGTCGAACGCGCGCAGCGGGCCGACCTGCCCGAGGTGCACCTGGCCGAGCTTGGAGGCGTCGGCCACGACGACCGCCCGGGTCGCGGCGGCCAGCATGAGCGTTTTGACCCCAGCCTCGGGGAGGTTGATGTTCGTGACCCCGTAGCCGGCATCGACGCCGTTGCAGCCGATGAAAGCCAAATCGACGTGAACCTGGCTGAGCACCGTCCGTGCAAGTGGCTCGACCAGGGAGTGCTGCAGCGGTCGGAGCGAACCGCCCGTGACGATCACGGTGTACCGCGGGATGGCCGGCTCGAGGGCGAGGGCGATGCTGAGCCCGTTCGTGATGATGACGACGTCGGTCAGATCGGTGCGGGCCAGCAGCGCGTGGGCGATAGAGAGGGTGGTCGTGCCGACGTCGAGGAGGATGCTCTGCCCGCTCGTGACGAGGGCCGCGGCGAGCACGCCGATCTGCTGCTTGGGCAGCACGGACGACGCGAGGGCCTCCTCGAAGGAGAACTCCCGCAGCGGGCGGCCGCTGGGTGGCGCGGCCGGAACCGCCCCGCCGTGCACGCGCTGCACCGTCCCGGCAGACTCAAGCACGTTGAGGTCGGCCCGCGCCGTGACGCCGGACACTCCGAACGCCTCGCGCAACTCGCGCACTCGTACGAAACCGCGCTCCCCGACGAGGCGCTGGATCTGCTCCCGCCGCTGGTGGGCTGGGAGCGGGCCGCGGTCGCCGGGCCCGTCGCTCACGTCGATGAGGTCGGCCGTGGCGGTCGATTCGGTCGATTCGGTCGATTCGGTCGATTCGCGAGAAGCCATGCCTAATCTTCACTTAGTTTACTTTGGTTTTCAACCTAAAAGATCTGATTTCACATGTGCAAATCAGATAACGTTGCTTTCGCCATGAACACACCAGACTTTGTAGCCGACACCGGCATCATCCGTCACCGCCACACCCTCGCCGATGGTCGGGACCTCATCTACTTCGATGACCCGCAGTCCAGCCTGCCGCCGGATCGGGCGGCCGACCTGCGCGAACTCGACCCGCGCCCGGCCACCGCCCGGATGCGCCAGGACCCGCTCAGTGGCGAATGGGTCTCGATCGCCGCCGCCCGCCAGAACCGCGTGTTCCTGCCGCCCGCGCACCTGGACCCGCTCGCCCCGTCGACGCCGGGGAACCCGTCAGAGGTGCCCAGCAACTACGACGTGGCCGTGTTCGAGAACAAGTCGCCCTCGTTCGGGCCCCTCCTCACCGACGCCGACGCCCCCGCCGGGCTCGACGACCTGAACACCATCGGACTGAACCGCGTCCGCACCTCGGTCGGCCGCTGCGAGGTCGTCTGCTTCAGCCCCGAGAACGAGGGTTCGTTCGCGAGCCTGTCGGTCGTGCGCGCCCGCACGGTGATCGAGGCCTGGGCCGAGCGCACGTACGCCCTGTCACAGCTACCCGGCGTGGAACAGGTCTTCCCGTTTGAAAACCGCGGCGAGGCGATCGGCGTCACGCTGCACCACCCGCATGGCCAGATCTACTCCTACCCCTACGTCACGCCGCGCACCCAGCGCGTGATCGCCTCCCTCGACCAGTACGGACCAAACCTGTTCGCGGACATCCTCGCCAGCGAGCAGGCCGGGGGCCGGGTCATTCTGACCGGCGAGCACTGGACCGCCTTCGTGCCGTTCGCCGCGCGCTGGCCCATCGAGGTGCACATGCTGCCGCACCGGCACGTGCCCGACTTCGCGGCGACCAGCCTGGCTGAGCGTGATGAGCTCGCCGTGCTCTACCGGCGGCTGTTGCGCGGCATCGACGCCCTCTACGACACCCCGACGCCGTACATCGCGGCCTGGCACCAGGCCCCGGTCTCGGTGCGCCGCGACGAGATCCGGCTGATGCTGCAGGTGACGAGTCCGCGCCGGGCCGCAGACAAGCTGAAGTTCCTGGCCGGGTCGGAGGCCGCCATGGGCGCATGGATCGGAGACGTCACGCCCGAGCAGGCGGCCGACAACATTCGCCGCGCGGTCGAACGCTCCGCCGGGACGGACGCGACCGAAGCGGCGGCCGGCGCCGCGGCATCCGTTCCCGCTATCAGCACCACACTCGAAGGGCAGGCCCACGCATGACCGATCTCATCCAGACCGTGACGGATGGCTTCACGAGCCGCTTCGACGCGGCCCCGGCCGGACTCTGGTCGGCCCCCGGCCGCGTCAACCTGATCGGCGAGCACACCGACTACAACGACGGGTTCGTGTTTCCCTTCGCGATCAACCGGCGCACGCTCGTCGGGCTCGGCTTGCGCGGCGACCGCCAGCTGCGGGTGGCGAGCTCGTTCGCCGCGGAAACCGTGGAGCTCTCCCTCGACGACCTGACTCCGGAGAACCTGGCCGGCTGGTCGGCGTACCCGCTCGGCGTGGCATGGGCCCTCGGCCAGTTCGGCGCCGACCTGGCCACCCTGCCCGGATTTAACGTGTTCATCGACTCTGACGTGCCGATCGGGGCCGGACTGTCGTCCTCCGCCGCGATCGAGAGTGCGGTTGCCGTGGCCCTGAACGACCTCTGGCAGCTCGGACTCGACCGGCGCATGCTCGCCCGGGTGGGCCAGCTGGCCGAGAACCGGGCCGTCGGGGCTCCCACCGGCATCATGGACCAGTCCGCGTCCCTGCTGGGCGAGGCCGACTCCGCCGTCTTCCTGGACTGCCGCACCCTCGAGGCCGAGGTGATCCCGCTCGGATTCGACGGGGCCGGCCTCGACCTGCTGGTCATCGACACGCGGGTGAGCCACGCGCACTCGACCGGCGGGTATGCCTCGCGCCGGGCATCCTGCGGACTGGGTGCACGGATGCTGGGGGTCCCCTCCCTGCGCGACCTCACCGTGGACGACCTCGGCCGGGCCGCCGACGTGCTCGACGACGAGACGTTCCGCCGGGTGCGGCACGTGGTCACCGAGAACCAGCGCGTGCAGGACACCGTGCGCACCCTGCGCGAGCAGGGACCGACCGCGATCGGCGCCCTCCTGGACGCCTCGCACCTGTCAATGCGGGACGACTTCGAGATTTCCGTGCCCGAACTCGACCTCGCCGTGGAGACCGCGCGCGGCACCGGAGCGATCGGCGCCCGGATGACCGGCGGCGGCTTCGGCGGCGCCGCCATCGCCCTTACCCCGCGCGCCCTGATCCCCGCGGTCACGGCGGCGGTCACGGCCGCGTTCGCAGCCCGGGCCTTCGCGGTCCCGGACCTGTTCGTGGTGCGCGCGGCCGACGGGGCGGCGCGGGAGCAGTAACGCAGCGGGAACTCGCCCCACGTGGCTAATTCAGGAGAAGTCGTGCCGCCCCCCGTGCGCATCCGCAGACCTGTGCGGGTGCGAACGAGGTTCGGCGGGGATCTCCTGAGTTAGCCACGCACGCGACGGCCGAAATCGGTGCCCGGGGTCGAGGCGGCGCGCAGCGGCGGCGACGTGCCTAGCCCCTCGCGCCGGCGTTGAGTGTGATCGTGTCGAGGCCGCCGTCGACGACCCCCCAGTCGTCCAGAATCGCCTCGTAGGTGCCGTCGTCGACCAGCGACTGTAGCGCGGCCTGCACGGCCTCGGCCATCCCGGAATCCTTCTGCACGGCCATACCGTATGGTGCCGCCTCAAACGTCTCTCCCGCGGTCTGCAGCTTGCCCGTCAACTGTGCGATCCCGTAGAGGGTGACCGGGGAGTCGGCGCTGAAGGCGTCCGCCTGGCCCAGCGCGACGGCATTCGCCGCGGCATCCTGCGTGTCGAGGGGGACCTTCTGGATCGGCGGTTTGCCGGCGGCGACGCAGGCGTCACTCTTCGCCGGGATCTCGACGGTGTCCTGGTAGGTCGTGGACTGCACGGCGACCTTGAGGCCGCACGCATCGTCGGGGTCGACGGTCGTGCCCGCGGGCGAGGCCCACTGGATGCCTGCGAGGTAGTAGTTCACGAAATCGACCTGCTTTTCACGCTCCGCAGTGTCGGTGAAGGACGACATGCCGACGTCGATCTTGCCGCCGACGACATTCGGGATGATGTTCTCGAATTTGGCCACCGTGTACTGGGCCTCGAGCCCGAGCTTGGCGGCGATCGCATCACTCAGGTCGATCGCCCAGCCGATCGGTTCGCCGGCGTCGTTTTTGAACTCGTTCGGCGCGTAATTCGGGCTGGTGCCGAAGACGAGCTTGCCCGGGGTCGCGGTCGTTTCCGGGAGGAGCGCGGCGGCCTCCTCGTCGGTGGTCACCACCTCGGCCGCGGATCCCTCCGTGACGCCAGTCGTCGGAGTGGAGTTGTCCACGCAGGCGGTAAGCAGGAGGGCGGCCACGGCGGCCAGGGCCGGGAGAGCATGTCGAGCGCGCATTTGAGCATCCTTTGTGAATTTTTCGCCATCGAAGTGATCAGAGGTGCAACTCTGCCGAGTCTATGTTCAGTGCCGGTCGCGCCCGGGACGTACCGGGCATCCGTCGCCGTACGCCGCCGAACTGTGACTTTGCCCACCGGCGAGGGAGCCATTCTCCCGGCCCGGCGGTGCGCGAGTGGCGGAGATGAGGCCGTCGGGATCTAGGGCGCGACGGCGGTGGGCTCGCCGCCGGTGATTCGCACGAGTTCGTCGAACGTGGTCGGGAACACGGTGTGCGCGTGGCCCGCAGCCGCCCAGACGACCGGGAATTCGGCGAGGGCGACGTCGACCAGGGTGCGCAGTGGCGACGGATGTCCCAGCGGCGCGACCCCGCCGATCACCTGACCGGTGGCCTGCCTGACGACATCCTTCGAGGCGCGTCCGATCGTGCCGCCCAGTCTGTCCCCCAGCCACGCCGCATCGACCCGGTGAGCCCCCGAGGTGAGCACGAGCAGCGGCTCACCATCGAGGGTGAAGACGAGCGAATTCGCGATGGCGCCACGCGAGATGCCGAGCGCCTCCGCGGCGGCGGCCGCGGTTGTGGCCGCATCGTCGAACCAGCGAATTTCCGGGTCCAGGCCGTGGGCGCGGAGAGCCTCCCGAACCCGGTCGACGGACGGATGCGCGGAATTGACCATGCCGAAATCCTAGAGCCTGCGCACGAGACAGCCCGATAGGCTGACGCGTATGACTGCCGACAGCGCTGCCCGCATCATCACCCTGCCCGACCGACCCGGACCGGTCGTGGCCGAGACCGCCTACGTCGCCCCGGGCGCCGTGGTCGTCGGCAACGTCACCCTGGCCGAACACGCCAGCGTCTGGTACAACGCCGTGCTGCGCGCCGAGGCGGAACCCATCCGGATCGGCCCCGGCTCCAACCTGCAGGACAATGTCTCCTGCCACGTGGACCACGGATTCCCGCTGATCGTCGGCCGGAATGTATCCGTCGGGCACGGGGCCGTGCTGCACGGCTGCACGGTCGAGGACGGCTCGCTGATCGGCATGATGGCGACGGTGCTGAACGGCGCCGTCGTCGGTTCCGGGTCCCTCGTCGCCGCCGGAGCTGTCGTGCTCGAGGGCACCGTCATCCCGCCCAGGTCGCTGGTCGCCGGCATTCCCGCCAAGGTGCGGCGGCCCCTGACGGATGAGGAGGTGGCCGGCCTCGGCCACAACGCAGCGGAGTATCTGCGCCACTGCGCCCTGCACGCCTCGGTGACGGCGCTGCCGCAGCGCTGAGCCGGCCTGCCTCACGCTCGCGGCGCGGGCTACGACTCACGGCGCAGGGAATACCGTGCGCCGGCTTCCACAGCGTGCGCCGCGACGGCGGCACCACCGAGCCTCGCCCGCACGGCCACCTGCGCGAGCCCCGAGAGGCGACCGTCACGAGGCGACCGCCCGTGGCGCCCGGCTACCTGCTGAGCGACAGCTCGGCTGCCTTCACCACGTTGCACAGCAGCATGGCGCGGGTCATCGGGCCGACGCCGCGCGGATTCGGGGACAGGAAGCCGGCGACGTTCGCGACATCCGGGTGCACGTCACCGGTCAGGGTGCCCTTGCCGGTGATCGGGTCGGTCACCCGGGTGATGCCCACGTCGAGCACGGCGGCGCCGGGCTTCACCCAGTCCGCCTGGATCAGGTGCGGCACGCCGACGGCGGCCACGACGATGTCGGCGCGCCGCACCTCGCCGGGCAGGTCGACCGTGCGGGAGTGCGTCAGGGTGACGGTGGCATCCAGACCCTTGCGGGTGAACAGCAGTCCGAGCGGGCGCCCGACGGTGAGGCCGCGCCCGACGACGACGACGCGCTGGCCGACGATCGGCACGTCGTAGCGGCGCAGCAGCTCGACGATGCCGGCCGGGGTGCAGGGCAGCGGCGAGTCCAGCTCGCCCTCGATGCCGAGCACCAATCGGCCGAGGTTCGTCGGGTGCAGGCCGTCGGCATCCTTCGACGGGTCGATCAGTTCGAGCATGGCGTTGTCGTTGTGGCCGACCGGCAGCGGCAGCTGAATAATGTAGCCGGTCACCTCGCGGGCGGAGTTCAGGTCGGCGATTGCGGCGCGCACATCGGCGCTGGTCGCCGACGCGGGCAGGTCGACCCGGATCGATTCAATGCCGACCTCGGCGCAGTCGCGGTGTTTGCCCGCGACATACGAGCGCGAGCCCGGGTCATCGCCGACCAGGAGCGTGCCGAGCCCGGGCACGATCCCGTGCGCGCGGAGCTCCGCGATCCGGTCGATGAGCTCGGTCTTGACCACGGAGGCGGTCGTGACACCGTCGAGGGTTATTGCCGTCATTGTGGATCCATTCAGTCGGTCGGTCTGACGTTTAGAGGTGCTCCGGTGCTCCGGTGCGCAGGTGCGCAGGTGCCGGAGGCACGTGCGAATCCGACGGAGATTTTGGGCAACACGCCGGTGACGGATGCCTCCAGCGGGCTTTCGCAGCAAAATCTCCGTCGAATTCGTTCGCAGGCCGTACGCCAGGGTGCGGAGCCTGCGGCGATGACACCCGGGTCGAGGGCGGCCGGGTGCGCGGCGGACGTTACTGCTGCAGACCGGGGTACAGCGGGAAGGCCTCGGTGAGCACCTTGACGCGGGCGCGGAGGCCCTCGATGTCGGCGTCGGGCTTGAGCGCCTCGGCGATGACGTCGGCGACGACAGTGAACTCCTCGTCGCCGAAGCCACGGGTGGCCAAGGCAGGGGTTCCGATGCGCAGGCCGCTGGTGACCATCGGCGGGCGCGGGTCGAACGGCACCGAGTTGCGGTTGACCGTGATGCCGACCGCGTGCAGGGCGTCCTCGGCCTGCTGGCCGTTGATCGGCGAGTTGCGGAGGTCCGCGAGCACGAGGTGCACGTCGGTGCCGCCGGTGAGCACGTCGACGCCGCCGGCGCGCGAGTCATCCGCCATCAGACGGTCGGCGAGGATGCTGGCACCGCGCAGGGTGCGCTCCTGACGTTCCTTGAACTCGGGCTCGGCCGCGAGCTTGAACGCGGTCGCCTTGGCGGCGATCACGTGCATCAGCGGGCCGCCCTGCTGGCCGGGGAACACGTTGGAGTTGAGCTTCTTCGCCAGCACCATGTCGCGCGAGAGGATCAGACCGGAGCGGGGACCGGCGAGGGTCTTGTGCACGGTGGTGGACACGACATCCGCGTAGGGAACCGGCGACGGGTGCAGGCCGGCGGCGACGAGTCCGGCGAAGTGGGCCATGTCGACCCAGAGCAGGGCGCCGACCTCGTCGGCGATGCTGCGAAAGGCCTCGAAGTCGAGGTGGCGCGGGTAGGCGGACCAGCCGGCGATGATGACCTTGGGCTTGGTCTCGAGTGCCGTCTCGCGCACGACGTCCATGTCGACCAGGAAGGTGGTCGGGTCGACGCCGTAGGCGACGGGATTGTAGAGCTTGCCGGAGAAGTTGAGCTTCATGCCGTGGGTGAGATGGCCGCCGTGGGCAAGTTCCAGACCGAGGATGGTGTCGCCGGGCGTCGCGATGGCCGAGAGCACGGCGGCGTTCGCGGTGGCGCCGGAGTGCGGCTGCACGTTGGCGTAGGCGGCGCCGAAGAGGGACTTGGCCCGGTCGATGGCGAGCTGTTCGGCGACGTCCACGTATTCGCAGCCGCCGTAGTAGCGGCGTCCCGGGTAGCCCTCGGCGTACTTGTTGGTGAGCACGGAGCCCTGCGACTGCAGCACAGCGCGCGGCACGAAGTTCTCGCTGGCGATCATCTCGAGGTAGTCGCGCTGGCGTCCGAGCTCCTGCTCGAGAACGGCGGCGATCTCGGGGTCGACGACCTCAAGGGGCTCGTTGAATGTGGACCGCAGAACGGTGGATGGCACGGATTCGGGCACGGGTTCTCCTCAGACTTCTTGTTTAACGACGTGATGATCAATCGTCGTGGCCCAGGCGTGCGGTCACCAACCGTGTCAGTCGCTCCCCGATGGTGACCCATCTTTCGTGCTACGCCAGTCGCGACAGGGTCGATCTTATCAGTCGGGCCGGGTGCCGAGCTCATCGATTATGAGCACGTCGACGCGCACATGGTGGGTGTCATAGGCGGCCCGGCCCACCATGTGCGCTGCGACCGGGGCGGTCAACGCCTGGAACACGACGATGGCCATGACGAGGGTGACGGTGCCCACGGTAAAGTTGTTCAGGGCGACGTCGGCCGTGATCGCCATGAAGCCGAAGATCTGCGGTTTGGTGGCGGCGTGCAGCCGCGATAGTACGTCGGGGAAACGGATGACGCCGATTCCGGCCGCGAGGCACATCACGGCCCCGGCGAGCACCAGGACAGCCGAGATCACGTCGCGCAGTTCGTCGCTCATTCGGTGTCCCGCACGGGCAGGAAGCGGGCGACGCTCAGCGAGCCGAGCACCGCGAAGAGGGCGAGGACCAGCAGCACCGGCAGCGTGTCGGTGTGCCGGTTGAATGCCATCTCCGCACCCATGGCGCAGATCACGGTCGCGACCAGGACATCCGAGGCGATAACCCGGTCCAGCACGGTCGGTCCTCGCACGATTCGATAGAGGGCGCACAGGGCACCGGCCCCGAACAGCACCCCGGCAATGACGGCAACGATATGCATCAGGCGGTTCCTCCCCGCTTCAGTTTCTCATTCGCATGCTGGTCGCGTGCGCGCTGGTCTTTTTCACTCCGGTCCTCGCCGCTCACCCGGTGGAGCCGTTCCACGTCTTCCCGGGACCCGAGGGCCATCACGATCCGGCGCTCCTCGGCCAGCACGCCGTTCCGGAACCGCTCCACCTGTTCCGGATGCGCCACGTTCAGCACGTGCAGATAGAGGGTGGACTGCACCCGGTCCACATCGACCACGATCGCCCCGGGAACGATGGACGTCGACACCCCGGTCAGCGTCAGGATGAAGTCGCTGCGGGTGCGCAGGTGCACCGCCACGATCGCGTTGCTGGGTGTGTAGCGCGGGGAGAGCGCGAGGACGGCCACCTGCAGCGAGCCCCGGACGATGTCGAACCCGAGCCGGATCAGGTAGAGCACGGTGTACCACGGGTTAAGGCGCAAACCCAGCTCCACGGCCGGCAGGTAGAAGCCCACGGAGACGAGGGTGGCCAGCAGCGTGCCGGTGAGCAGGTTGAGCCAGGAGAACGAGCCCCAGAGCAGCATCCACAGCAGCACGAGCCCCAGGAACAGCGGCGCCTGGTTGGCGATGGCGACGAGGCGCTGCTTCGGGGTGCTCATGGCGTGCCGTTCGGGAAGACGGCGTCGATGTACGTGGCCGGGTTCTCGATGTTGGCCGCCGCGCGGGTGGTGAACGCGAACACCGGCCCGGCGAACACGGTGAGTGAGACGGTCAGCAGCAGCAGCGCCGTCGTCGCGCCGGTCATCAGCGGCGAGATGGTGCGCGTCGTGACCGTGCCCTCGTCGTCCGGGTCGTCCAGGAGCGCATCGAGCATCGGCGACTCGTAGTCCTCGACCTCGCCGGCCCCCCGCCAGAACGCGATGTTCCAGACGCGGGCCAGGGCGTAGAGCGTGAGCAGCGAGGTGGCGGCGCCGGCGCCCATCAGGATGTAGGTCACCGGTTCGGCGATGTCCGCGCCGGCCTGGAAGAGGGCGATCTTGCCGAGGAAGCCCGAGAACGGCGGGATGCCGCCGAGGTTGAGCGCCCCAACGAAGAACAGGAAGGCCACGAACGGCGCCGCCGTCAACAGTCCGCCGAGCCGGGCCAGCGAGGTGGTGCCGCCCACCCGCTCGATCAGCCCCGCGCAGAGGAAGAGGGTCGTCTGCACCGTGATGTGGTGCACGACGTAGAAGATGGTGGCCGCGATCGCCAGCGGCGTGCCCATCGCGATGCCGAAGATCATGTAGCCGATGTGGCTCACCAGCGTGAACGACAGCAGCCGCTTGATGTCCGCCTGCGCGAGCGCCCCGAGGATGCCCACGATCAGGGTCAGCAACGCCACCACCATCAGCGGCACCGACAGCGGGCTCTCGGGGAAGAGCAGGGTCTGGGTGCGGATGATCGCGTAGATTCCGACCTTCGTGAGCAGCCCCGCGAACACCGCAGTGACCGGCGCCGGGGCCGTGGGATAGGAGTCGGGCAACCAGAACGACAGCGGAAACACTGCGGCCTTCACGCAGAAGGCCAGCAGGAGCAGCAGGTTGAGGATCAGCTGCACGTCCGGCGGGAGGTCCGCCACCCGCTCGGCGATGAGCGCCATGGTGACGGTGCCCGTGGCCCCATAGATCAGGGCGATCGCGCTGAGGAACAGGATGGAGGAGACCAGGCTCACCACGATGTAGGTGACACCGACACGGATGCGCGCACCCGTTCCGCCGAGCGTCAACAGCACGTAACTAGCCGAGAGCAGCATCTCGAAACCAACGTAGAGGTTGAACAGGTCCCCCGCGATGAACGCGTTGAACAGCCCGGCCGCCAGCACGAGATAGGTGGGATGGAAGATCGAAACCGGGGTTTCCCGGTCTCCGTCCACGATGCCCTGCCCCACGGCGAACAGGAGCACGCCGAGCAGCATCAGCGCGGAGACCAGAAGCATGATCGCCGAGAGCCGGTCGACGACGAGCACGATGCCCCACGGCGCATCCCAGCCGCCCACGTGCACGACGGCGGGGCCGATCTGATCGACCTGCACCAGCAGGACCGCGCCGATGATCGCCACCAGCGTCAGGGCGATCACGCTGACCACGATCTGCTGGGGGCGACGGCGGCCGAGGGCGAGGGTCAGAGCGCTTCCGAGCAGTGGGATGGTGACGACCAGAGGAACGAGGAGATTCATAGCTTCATCCCCTTGTCCGGCGCGTTGGCAGGGGCACCGAGCTCGCTCTCGCGCTCGCTCGCGTCGAGGTCTTCCTGGCTGGCTGCCTCGTCCTCGGTGACCGAGCGGAAGGACTCCTCCGTGCTTGCCACGGTCTCGGCCGCATGCTCGTCGGTGACCGTGTCACCCTCGTCGCCCAGCCGGGCCAGCCACCAGGACCGGTAGATCAGCGCGAGGATGAGCGCCGTGATGCCGAAGTTGATCACGATGGCGGTGAGCATGAGCACCTGGGGCACCGGGTCGACCATCGCAGCGTCGGCGGCCGTGCCGGTGACGATGGGCGCGTTGCCGGGGCGGCCGCTCATGATGAAGATCAGCAGGTTCGTGGCGTTGCCCACCAGCAGGAATCCGATCAGCACCCGGGTGAGACTGCGCTCCAGCATCACGTAGACGCCGGCGGCGTACAGGACCGCCATCACGATCACGAGGGTGAGGGAGCCGCTCATCCGGCTACCACCGCGCCCTGCTCGGACTGCGGGTGCGGCTCGGTCTCGCCGGCTTCCTGCTGTCGATCGACCTCGCTGCCGAGGCTGCGCAGGATGTCCAACACGAGACCGACCACGACCAGGTACACGCCGATGTCGAAGATGGTGGAGGTGCCGAAAGAGAGGGGGCCGAGCACGGGTACCGTGGTTTCGAAGTAGGCGGATTCCAGCGGGATGCCGCTGAAGAAGAGCGAGACCACGGCCATCCCGACCGCCAGCACGATGCCGAGCCCGAGGATCTTGCCGGGATCGACGGGTACCGCCTCGCCCAGCTCGTAGCGGCCTCCCGCGAGGTAGCGGGAGACGAGCGCCAGCCCGGCGATCAGGCCGCCGGCGAAGCCGCCGCCGGGAGCGTTGTGGCCGGCGATGAGCAGGTAGACGGAGACGATCATGGCCGGGTAGAACAGCAGCCGCACGAGCACCTCGAGCATGATCGACCGGTCCTTCTCGGCAACCGTACGGCCGGCCAGGAGCCAGGACTGGCGAGTGACCGCATGCCCCTCGGAGGACGCGGCCGGGTCGGCGACGACCTTGCGACGGTGCGGCAGCGACCGGCGTTTGCGGGAATCGCGCAGCCGGGGCACGACCGCGTTGCGGCCCGAGACGAAGAGGAGGCTGGCGACGCCGGTGGCCACCACGATCAGCACGGAGATCTCACCCATCGTGTCCCAGGCACGGATGTCCACGAGTATCACGTTCACGATGTTGCGTCCGTGCCCCTCCTCGACCGCGAGGCGCGGAAGCTCCGCCGCGATGCTTGGGGCCTCCCGTGCACCGAGCGCGATCACGCCGATGGTGCCCATCACGGCGCCCACCAGCACGCCGATCAGCACGCGCCGCCGCCGGTGCATCGGCCGGTTGTGCTGGGCGATCTTCTGCGGCAGCCGGCGCAGCACCAGCACGAAGACGACGACGGTCATCGTCTCGACCAGGGCCTGCGTCAGGGCCAGGTCGGGAGCGCCGTGGAAGGCGAAGAACGCGACGAGGCCGTAGCCCGTGACGCCGGCCAGCAGCACGGCAGTGATGCGCTCACCGACGCGAGCCGCCATCACCGCCGCGACGCCCATGATGAGGGCGATCACGACCTGGCCCGGGTAGTCCCAGAGCACGACCTCCTCGGGCCAGCTGCGGTTGACGAAGGCCGCGAAGCCCAGGGCCAGCACGAAGACGACGAGGATGGTGGACAGGTACTGTGGCAACCCGCCCTGCTGGGCGAAGTGGGTGATGCGCGCCGCGGCCCGGTCGATGCCGCGCACGGTGGAGCCGTAGCCCTGACCGGCGTCGATGTAGGCCGGCACCGTGCCCTGCAGCCGGGCCACGCCCGGCCGCTTCCAGAACAGCACGGCGCCGAGCAGGAGAACAACGGCACTCAGGGCGAGGGCCGGTTCGAAGCCGTGCCAGAGCGCGAGGTGGTAGTCGCCGCCGCCGGGAACGGTGTCGGCGTAGGAGGCCAGCACCGGGTCGAGCAGGAAGACGAGGGGGCCGAGCAGGAGGGTGGCCACGGCGAGCAGTCCCGGCGCCAGCTGGAAGTCCCAGCGGGCGGGGTGCAGGGCGGTGTCTGCGAGGCTGACCCGGGTGCCGAAGGCACCCCAGAAGAAGCGGGCGCTGTAGGCGACCGTCAGCACGGAGCCGACCACGGTGCCGACCAGGGCCACCCAGCCCCATCCGTCGCCGGCCAGGCCTGCCTCGAGGAATGCCGTGAACACGGACTCCTTGGCGACGAAGCCGAGCAGCGGCGGGATACCGGCCATAGATGCGACCGATAGCAGGGCGATCACGGCCAGCACGGGCGCGTTGCGCCCCACGCCGGAGAGCTGTCGCCAGTCGCGGGTGCCGGCCCGGTGGTCGATGATGCCGACGGTCAGGAACAGCGCCGACTTGTAGAGGGCGTGGGCGAGGAGCAGTGCCACCCCGGCGAGCGCGGCATCCCGGGTGCCGAAGCCGACGACGACCATCAGGAACCCAAGCTGGCTGACCGTGCCATAGGCGAGCACCAGCTTGAGGTCGTACTGGCGCAGCGAACGCCACGCGCCGACCAGCATGGTGACGACGCCGAGGGTGACGAGCACCGGCATCCAGCCCGGAGTGTCGGCGTAGCCGGGAGCGAGGCGCGCCACCAGGTAGATGCCGGCCTTGACCATCGCGGCCGCGTGCAGGTAGGCGCTCACCGGGGTGGGCGCCGCCATCGCGGCCGGCAGCCAGAAGTGGAAGGGCACGAGCGCGGACTTAGACAGCGCGCCGACCAGGATGAGCACAATCGACCAGGTGGTAGCCGGGCCGGTGACGGGGTCGGCGACGATCGCTGCGAGCGACGTGGTTCCGGCCTCCACCGCGAGGATGACGACCCCGACCAGCATGATCAACCCACCGAAGGTGGTCACCAGCAACGCCTGCAGGGCGGCGCCGCGGCTCGCCCGTTTGAACGTGTAGTGCCCGATCAAAATGTAGGAGAGCACGCTCGTGATCTCCCAGAAGATGAACATGACGACGATGTCGTCGGATGTCACCAGGCCGTACATCGCGCCGGCGAACGCCAGCAGGACCGCGGCGAAGCGCCCGAGCGCCGGCTCGTCGGCGCTGAAGTAGCGGGCGCAGTAGACCAGCACGAGCGCGCCGACCCCGGTCACGACGAGGGCGAGCAGCCAGGCGAGGGTGTCGACGCGGAATGAGAGCGAGATACCCAACGCGGGAATCCACGGGACGCTCTCGGTGATCGCTCCGCCGCTCGACACGGCCCGGGTCTGGGTGAGGGTATAACCGAAGACGGTCGCGGGGAGCAATGCGATGACGTAGAAAACACGCAGCGAGAGCCACCGCGTGAGGATCGGGGTGAGCGCGGATAGGGCAACAAAAGTCAGGAGGATTGTCGCCATGCGGCCTCCCGGCTCTCGTGAAGTCAGAATATCGAGTCAGTCTACCGGAGGCCGTGGACGCCGACCCCGTGCGGGGGCGGCTAGGGTTGGCCAAAACCGGATCTATCGGAAGAGCCCCATGACGCGTGCAAGCCGGAAGCCACAACTCCCCCTTAAACCTGACCACCCCGAATACCACGGTCGTGGCGTGGAGACGCCGTTCGAGCACATCTCGGACGCCCTCAATGTGCACGAGGATGAGGGGCTGCACAAGGGCCTCAAGGCCCGCCAGGTGCAGATGATCGCCATCGGCGGGGCCATTGGCACCGGCCTGTTCCTCGGGGCAGGAGGACGCCTGGCCATCGCCGGGCCCTCCCTCGTCTTCGTGTACGCGATCTGCGGTTTCTTTGCGTTCCTGATCCTGCGCGCGCTCGGCGAACTCGTGCTGCACCGCCCCTCGTCGGGCTCGTTCGTTTCCTACGCCCGCGAGTTCTTCGGCGAGAAGACGGCGTTCGTCACCGGTTGGCTGTACTGGCTGAACTGGGTGATGACCGCCATCGTCGACGTCACGGCCGTGGCGCTGTACATGAACTTCTTCGCGAAGTACTCGGCACCCTTCGGTGATGTGCCGCAGTGGCTGTACGCGCTCGCCGCCCTCGCCGTCGTGCTGTCCCTGAACCTTCTGTCAGTGAGCGTGTTCGGCGAACTCGAGTTCTGGTTCGCGCTGATCAAGGTGCTCGCCATCGTGGCCTTCCTGCTGGTCGGCACCTGGATGGTCATCTTCGGCACGCCGATCCCCGGCCAGGAGACGGGCTTCAGCCTGATCGGGGACAACGGGGGCTGGCTGCCGAACGGGCTGATCGCATCCGTTCTCGTGGTGCAGGGCGTCATCTTCGCGTACGCCTCGATCGAGCTGGTCGGCACGACCGCCGGGGAGACCCAGAACCCGGAGAAGGTGATGCCGAAGGCGATCAACACCGTCATCATTCGCATCGCCGTCTTCTACGTGGGCTCGATTTTGCTGCTCTCCCTGCTGCTGCCCTACACCGCGTACAAGGCCGGCGAGAGCCCATTCGTCACGTTCTTCGGCACCATCGGCGTCGGCGGCGTCGACGTGATCATGAACCTGGTTGTGCTCACCGCGGCCCTGTCCTCGCTCAACGCGGGCCTGTACTCGACCGGGCGCATCCTGCGGTCGATGGCGCTGGCGGGATCGGCGCCGCGCTTCGCCGGCAAGGTGAGCCGCACGGGTGTGCCGTTCGGCGGCATCCTGCTCACCGGCGTGGTCACCCTGCTGGGCGTCGCCCTGAACGCCGTCGTGCCCGACAAGGCCTTCGAGATCGTGCTGAATATGGCCGCCATCGGCATCATCAGCGCCTGGGGCATGATCGTGCTCTGCCAGCTGCGCCTGCACGCCTGGTCGAAGCTCGGCATCCTGCGGCGACCGGCGTTCCGGATGTTCGGAGCACCGTATTCGGGGTACGCCAGCCTGGTCTTCCTCGTCGCCGTGCTCGTGCTGATGGCCTTCGACTGGCCGGTCGGCACGCTCACGATCAGCTCGCTCGTGATCATCATCCCGCTGCTGATCGTGGGCTGGTACGCCTGCCGCGGCCGCATTCTCGAGATCGCGAGCGCCCGCGAGGGGTTCACCGGCCAGGTGCCGATCCTTCCCAGCCGCCCGCTGTCGGACCAGCTGCGGGGCGCCGACCGGAAGGACACCGACCGCGAGGAGTAGCCGCCACGCCACCGATCGCCGATTCCCCCATGCGTGGAGCCGGGGCGGCTAGCATGGCCGACTGATCACTGCGCGGCAGATTGCCTCGCGATTTACGGAGAACTCTATGACCACCGAATCGGTGTGGCTGCCACCCCGCTCGCTCGCCCTCCTGATCGAGGAACTCGCTGTGCTGGGCAGCGACCCCACCCCGAACGCGGCCACGTCCGAGCGAATCCGGGAGCTGCGCACGACCCTCCGCCAGGCCGAGGCCTCGGTCAAACCGGACGACGGCCTGGTCGAGCCCGGGATGAGGATCACCGCGATGCTCTCCGGCGACACCCGGGCGACCGTGTTCCTCCTTGGCGAGCGTGAACTTGTCTCCCTCGACCCTGAAGTGAAGGTAGACGTGTACTCCCCCTCGTCACCGATCGGCCAGGCCATCATCGGAACCCACGTCGGCGACACCGTCGCGTACACGACGCCGACCAACGTCAGCATCCAGATCGAGATCCTCGCAGCGGTCCCGTACACCGGCGGCCGGTGAACCGACACGATTGAGGCGTGCGGATGCTTCCGCGCCCCTCAATCATGTCGTCTCAGCCGTTTCAGGTCGACACGCCGTCGGTCAGGCCGCCCGGCGGCGCACGACGACGTCGCTGACGATCACCAGCACGAAGGCCAGCACCAGGATTCCGACGTAGACCAGCGGCACGGCCTGCATTCCGGCCGAGCCGAGAAGCGCGGCGCCGAGAAGGGCGCCACCGCCGATCCCGGCGTTGAACGCGGTCGTATAGATGGCGCTGGCGGTGTCACGGATGCGGAGCGAGGCCGTACGCAGCAGCCGCGTCTGCAGCAGCGGCGGCAGCATGCCGAAGGCCAGACCCCAGAGCACGAAGGCGGTGATGGCAACCGGCAGCGTCGCCGCGAAGAGGGCCAGCACGGTCACGCTCAGCGCCGACACGGCGATGCCGATGACGAGCCCGAGCTGCGGCCGGGGGCCGAAGACCGTGCCGGAGAGCACCAGGCCGACCGCGCCGGCAATCCCATAGGCGAACAGGAGCGGGGCGACCGCGCCGGAGTCCACGCCCATCTCGTCGATCAGGAATGGGGCGATGTACGTGTAGAACGTGTAGTGCCCGACCATGGTCAGGCCGGTGATCACGGAAAGCAGGATCACGGCGCGCATGGTCGGGTCGCGACGCGGTTCAGCGATAGCAGTGGCGGTATGTGCGGCGGCGGCCCCCGCGTTGCCGGCCGCGGTCGGATCGCTTGCCGCGGCATCCGTCACGCGAGCACCATAGTGCGACACCGGCGGCAGGAACCGCCAGACGACGACCGCGCCGATCAGCATGAGGGCGGCGAGGGCCAGGAACGACAGCCGCCAGCCGAGCAGGTGCCCGGCGGCGGTGGCGATGGGCACCCCGAACACGAAGGCGAGCGTGCCGCCCGAGACGGTGATGGCCACGGCGCGGCCGATCTGTTCCCGCGGCACGAGGTGCGCGGCGTAGGCGCCGACGACGGCCCAGAATAGGCCGTGGGCCATTCCGCCGATGATGCGCCCGCCGACCATGAAGGCGTAGTTGGGGGCGATGGCGGTGAGCACGTTGCTGATCGCCAGCACCACGAGCACGAGCACAATCAGACCGTGCCGCGGCAGGCGGCGGGTGAGGTGGGCGAGCGAGGTGCTCGTGAGCACCACGGTGAACGCGAACCAGGAAACGAGCAGACCGACCTGTCCCTCGGTGACCCCGAGCGCCCGGCTCATGTCGGGTAGAAGGCCCGTCGGAAGCATCTCGGAGGTGACGGAGAGGAAGACGGCGGCGGCCAGGGCGAGCAGGCCCACCCAGGGGAAGGGTCGGGCGGCGGCCGCGATGCTCTCCGGCGCGTGCGGCGCTTCCGCCGCTTCCAGCGAGGGCAGGTTGATAGGTGCGGTGAATGACATGGCTCTGTGGCTCACAGACGGGAACAGGGGCAGCGCGGGTGTGCCGCGGGCCGGTCCGGATCGACTGCGCGCCGACGTGCGCGCCCGGGGCCGGCGTGCTGCGCCGACCGCTATCTAGCCTAGCCGACGGGCCGAGTGTGCGGCAGGGGGCCGGTAACCTAGTCCGATGACCTCTTCCCTTGCACCGAACCCGCGCCACCATTGGGTGATCACTCTCGTCTGCGTCGACCAGCCGGGTATCGTGCACGCGGTCAGCGGCGCGATCGTGCGGGCGCGCGGCAACATCACCGAGAGCCAGCAGTTCACCAGCGCCGACACCGGCCGGTTCTTTATGCGGCTGCAGGTGGAATCCGCGGCGAGCCAGGCTGATCTCGAGGACGAGCTCGCCCCGGTCGTGCGCAGATACGCCATGGAATCCGTCATCGATGTCGTCGGGCGTCCCAAGCGCACCCTAATCCTGGCCTCGACCGCCGGAAACTGCGTCAACGACATGCTCTTTCGCCAGCGCGGGGGCCAGCTGCCTATCGAGGTTCCGCTGGTGCTGAGCAACCACGGCACGCTGCGCGACCTGGTCGGCTTCTACGGGGTGCCGTTCGAGTCGCGTCCGGTGACGGATGCCGCCGGCAAGGCGGCCTTCGAGACTCGCGTCGTCGATGCCATCACCGAGCACGACATCGAGCTCGTGGTGCTCGCCCGGTATATGCAGATCCTCTCCCCCGCACTCTGCACGCTGCTGGAAGGCCGCGCCATCAACATCCACCACTCCTTCCTGCCCGGGTTCAAGGGCGCCAACCCCTACAAGCAGGCGCACGCCCGCGGGGTGAAATTGATCGGGGCGACGGCCCACTTCGTCACGGGCGACCTCGACGAGGGTCCGATCATCGAGCAGAACGTCGTGCGGGTGGACCACTCGCGCAGCCCGGCCGAACTCGTCGCCATCGGACAGGACGAGGAGAGCCGCACCCTGACCCAGGCGGTCACCTGGTTCGCCGAGCACCGGGTCCTGCTCGACGGCGCCCGCACCATCATCTTCAGGTAGCCTCCCGCCTCTCGGTAGGATGGGGCGAGTGACCGATACGAGCGCGACGACCAGTACCAGCCCCAACGACATCGTGCGCTTCCTGCTCGAATTGTTCGCGTTCATCAGCCTGGGCATCTGGGGCTTCACCGCGTGGCCGCTGCCGTGGCCGGGCGTGCTCATGGGCATCCTGGCCCCTGCCTTCGCCATTGTGCTCTGGGCGCTGTTCCGCTCGCCCAAGGCGGTCTTCCGCCTCGACCCGTTCGGCAAGGCCATCGTCGAGATCAGCGTCTTCGGGGCCGCCGCGCTGGCCTGGTGGGACCTCGGCCTGCCGGTGGTCGCCGTGATCTTCGCCCTGGTGGCCACGGTCAGCGGCGTCATCTCGGGCCGCGCAGAACTGCGCTGAGGACGGCCGCCGCACAGTCAGGCTGCCTTGGCTCGAACGGCGCCGGAAAGACGACGACCATCCGGTTGCTGTTGGGCATGCCGTGGCCGACGTCCGGGCAGGCGCCGATACCCGAGGCACCATTGACCTCCTGGTCTCCAACCCGATCGGGCGCTGCCAGTTGCTCCTGGCGAAGTTCGCCGCCCTCCCGCTGGGCACCATCCTGCTTGCCGAGAGGACCGGAGTCTCCCTGGTCGTGCTCGGCGCCGTGGCCGAGATGAGGTTCCCGAAGGATAACGTGGCAACCGCGATGCTGCACCGGGAACTGCTCGGGGAGAGTCGGTGCGCTGGCGCTGGCGGCCGCATCGGGCAGGACCGTGCAGAACCGGGTTGAGCCGGGTTGAGCCGGGTTGAGCCGGGTTGAGCCGGGTTGAGCCGGGAGGATCCCGGCCCCAAGGTTCCCCTGACGCCGGCCGAGCTTGTCAGACCAGGTGACGAACCCTCCCAAGGTTCCCCCGACGCTGGTCGAGCTTGTCAAGACCCGGCGACCAATCCTCCGGAGGTTCCCGCGACGCTGATCGAGCCTGTCGAGACCAAAGGCCAGACCCCCGCCCTACAGCCCTGTCCTCTTGCTCTGCAACACAATACGCGTCTGCTCCGGGTCGACTTCCGCCGGTGGACGCAGCCAGTACTGGGTTTTGGTGCGGGTTATCTTCCAGTGCTGATTATGCAGCAGCAAATGGTGCGGGTGGCACAGCAGCACTCCGTTGGCGAGGTCGGTGTACCCATTGTCCGTGAGCCACTCACTGATGTGGTGGGCCTCGCTCCAGGCCGGTGATCGGTCGCAGCCGACCCAAAGGCATCCGCCGTCACGCACTGCCATCGCGGCGCGCTGTGCCTCGGTGAAGAGTCGTTCGTCACGGCCGACGTTGATGATCTGACCGTCTTCGTCGAATTTGATGCCACGGGTGCCGGTGTCGCAGAGCAACCGGTCGATGGTGTCCTGCGAGATCGGGACGGGGTTGCCCTCGATCTGCCCGTGCGCGGCGGGTTCGGCCGCCTGATCCGGCCCGGTCTGCCCGGCCTGCACCGTCTGCCCCGTCTTGAGCGCCTTTTCGGTCACGATCACGCGCACCGAGGGGCGTCGCCCGCCGAACACGCGGCCGGGGTCGGCCTCGCCGGCGATCGTGAGCAGCTGCACGAGCGAGTCCGCGTTGATCTGCTCGTTGCTGCGCGGGTCGTCCTGCATCTTCTCGGCCCAGGCGGCCCGCTCCTTATCGACGAATCGCACCCCGCCGCGGCGCGGGCCGGTGATGGAGTCAAAGGTCGAAAGCACGAACTCGCCGTCTTCGGGGGCGAAGAGGCCGTTCAGGCGCACGTTCCCGTTGCTGAGCCGGTAGACCTTCAGGTAGCGGTCGTCGTGGGCCTGCTTCTCCCGGGCGGCGATGCCGGCCTCGTCAAGGTGGTCACGCATCCGTCTTGCGCGTTTGAAGACCTCGTCGGCGTTCAACGTTGACACCTCGGCCAGCAGGGACTCCAGCGCCGCTCCGAGCTTCTCGGCGGTGACGGCGGCGTCGATCTGGCCGAGGCCGGCGCGGATCGACTCGGCCGCGTCGACCGAGAGCGTGCCGGCGGTGACGGCCCGGGCGATCGGCGCCTGCCACGGCACCTTCGCGACGAATTCGGCGACCTCGGCGGCATCCGTGTCGGGCGACGAGAGCGCCTCCTTGACCAGCTTCTCGGCCGCCTCGGTGTCGGCCATCATCGTGCCGACTGCGACCAGTTTGTAGGCGTCACCTTTGGACGAGCCCGTCCAGTTCTGGATCAGGGCTTCCGGGGACAAGTACCCCTGCTGCGCCGCCAACCCCGAATGGCCGAGCTCCGGCCGCGAACGGTCAGCAATGGTTGCGGCCATCAGCGCGGCATAGGTGTCGAGCAGACGGCGGGCGCATGCGATTCGCTTCTGGCCGGCCAGCGCCTCGGCGTCGGGAAGGGCTGCGAGGTCGGCGCTCGAGGAACCCAACAGCGCGACGGCGTCGGCCGCCTGCCTGAGGTCTTCCGCGAGGTTCGTCATGTTACGAGGATACCTCGTTGCGCACATGAAGTCGAGTGTCTGTCACTATTTATTGGTGACAGTTTCGTAGCTGCATTCGACCTCTCTCGGGGCGGGACTACGCCGGGCGGGCCTGCCGCGGCATCCGTAGCGCATAGGCGGAGGTTGCGAAGAACAGCAGGGCACCGACGCCGAAGGCTACCGGATAGGACGCGCTGTCAACGAGAAACCCGGCCGCCAGCGGACCGACGATGGCACCCAGGTCGGAGAACATCGAGAAGACCGACACGGGTCGACCGCCACCGGCGCCGGCCGCGTCGCCGACGGATGCGGCCGGGGCGGTGCCCATGAACGCCGAGGCCACGCCGTAGAGGCAAAGCAGCGCCGTGAGCACGATGATGTTCGGCGCGAACGGGACCGCGAGGATGGTGAGCCCGGCAACCAGGAATGCCCCGATGATGGCCGGGCGACGGCCCACAGTGTCGACGAACCGCGCGGCCGGCGCGAGTGCCACCGTCTGGGCGACGGCCGCGAAGGCGAAGGCGATGCCGGTCCAGACGGTAGGACCCCGCAGCACCTCGACGACCAGCACGGGGATCAGCGCGTTGCGCACGCCGAACGAGTTCCAGCCGGTGGAGAAGTTGGCGATGCACGCCGCGCGGAACCGGGTGTCCCGCAGCACCGTTCGGAACGGGATGCGCTCGGGCGCCGGGCCGGCCGCGGCGACGACCCCACCCCGCACCGGGCGCAACAGCACGAGCCCGAGGATGCCGGCAACGGCGAGCGTCGCGGCGTAGAAGAAGAACGGCGCGGTGAGCGAGATCGTGGCGAGGAGTCCGCCGAGCGCGGGGCCGGCCATCCCGCCGAGCAGGAACCCACCCTGGTAGAACCCGATGGCCCTGGCCCGGAATCCCGGTGCCGTGGAGCCGAGCAGGAGAGTCATGGCCGCCACCGTGAACATGGCCGAACCGACGCCGCCGGCTCCGCGCAGGAGCAGCAGCTGCGGATAGTTCTGGGCCACGCCGACCAGCCCGCTGGAAACGGCGACGATCCCGATGCCGGAGGCGAGGATCACGCGTTCGCCGGCCCAGTCGATCAGGCGCCCGGTGAACGGGCTGGAGACGAAGCGCATCAGCGCGAACGCGGAGACGACGACGCCGATTTCCAGGTAGCCGACCCCGAAGCTGCGCACGTAGACGGGCAGCACCGGCACGACGACGCCGAAGCCCACCATCACGAAGAACGCGATCACGCCGAGCACGTAGACCTCTCGGGACAGCCGCGGCCGGCTCACGCCGAGGGTCTCGCCGCCTCGGCGCATTCGTGCGAATCGCATTACCTCAGGGTAAGCCTTCGCTCGGTGTCCGTCCGCCGCCCGCCCAGAACCGCACCCCTGACGAATTCGACGGAGATTTTGCCCAAAACGGGTTCGAAACAGCTCGCAAGCGGCCTCGTGTCGCAAAATCTCCGTCGAATTGGTTCGACGCCGGACGCAGCGGGCGAGTCCGACCTCGCTGACGAACCTGGCGGCCGCTAGTTCTCCACCGCCACGACCGTCGAGAAGCCAGTGTCGCCGTAGCGCACCAGCCCGAGGTAATCCGTGCCCGCGGCCAGACCACTCCACGAGGCCGTGTAGGTCGCTTCAACGCCCTGCACTCCCGGGAGAGGGTTCGGGGCAACGGTGAACGCTCCGGCGCCGGCACCCGGTGCGACCGTGAAGGTGGTCAGGTCGTACCGGTCGGTGCCACTGAAGACCGACGCGACAACCTGGTAGTACCCGGCCGTCGGGTTCAGCAGGTCGACGTGTTCGTCCGTCGCCGCCGTGGCCGACTGCCAGCCTTCGATCGGCGTGCCGCCCTTGCCGCTCAACCGGTTGACCACCAGGTCAAGGTCGGCGGCGTCGGTCAGTGAATCAAGGTCGAAGCGCTGCAACACCGTTCCCGCCGGAACCTGCACGGTGAAGACGATCTCCGTTCCGGGGAGCCCCGTTCCGGTGTAGGCCTTGCCCGGGCCGCCCTTCTTCTCCCTGAGCAGCACGCCGGCCGCGAGGCCGTCGGTCGCCAGGGGGATGTCGGCGGTCGTGCCGGGCGTCACGCGGATGCCGACGGAGCCGGCCAGACCGGTTCCGTCGGCGGTGATCGGCGACTCGAGGGTGACGGGCTTGACCGCCACCGGGCTGTGCACGACGGTCGCGCCGCTGGTCCAGCTGAGCGAGCCGGTCGCGAACGTGTCGACGGGCGCATCCGTTCGGGAGAACGTCGCCGTGTAGGACTGAGTCTCCCCTGCCGCGCCGAAGGTCAGCGTGGACGGCTCGATCGTCACGTCGATGCCGGCGAGGCCGGACACCGAGGCGTCGAAGGTGCCCGCCTGGGTCGACGTCACCGTGCGGGTGATCGCCTCCGGCCGGGTGAGCGAACCGATGCCGATCGAGGCCAGGTTGAGGTTCGACGGGTCGACCGCGGTGACGGCGTCCAGGCCGCCCCCGGTGTAGCCGGCGCCCTTGATGTAGGACATCCAGTCGCTCTCCCCGTTCAGGTAGACGAGTCCCGGCGTGAAGAACTTCGTCGGGTCGACGTGGCCGGCGCCCTGCAGAAACGGGTCAGTCACGGCAGCGCCGGAGCCGGCGACCGTGTCGTAGGCGGTGGTCATGAAGGCCGATTTCACCTCGGCCGGGCTCGCGCTCGGCGTCTGGCCCAGGTAGAGGGCGGCAAGGCCCGCCACGTGCGGCGACGACATCGACGTTCCGGACAGGAACTGGTACGTGCCTGCCGCGCCCGCGGCGTTGGCACCGCCGGCGAGAATCGCAACCCCGGGCGCCGAGACGTCCGGCTTGATGATGTCACTGCCGTCGGCAAGTACCGGTCCGCGCGAGGAGAACCCGGCGACCTGCGGGGTGGGCGGAGTGGTCCCGAGCGCGTTGCCCGGCGTGAGGGTCACGGTCGCCCCGGCGGTGCCTGCGTAGGCGAAGGCCGTGGCGAACGCTTCGGCGTTGAGGTGCACCGTCGGCACCGCGTGCTGGTCGAGGTCGAGCGAGCTGGCCGTCTTGTTCACCAGCACCATGCCGATACCCCCGGCGCGCTTCACCTCGACGGACTTGGCGACCCGGTCATAGACGCCGCGCTGACAGAACACGATCGTGCCGGTCACCTTGGCCGGGTCGAGCGAGTTCGGCCCGCAGAGCAAGGGGTCTGTTCCGCGCCGGGCGGCGACGAGGTCACCGCGCACCAGCGCACCGGTCACGCCGACGGCGGGGACCGTGATCGAGCCGCCGCCATAGGCAGGGCCGCTGCCGAGGGTGGCGGTGGCCTCGTAGCTCGGAATGGTGCTGGCCGCCACGGTGGTGATCCACGGCGACGCGTTATCGAGCGTGGAGGCGTCGGGACCGGCGTTACCGGCCGACGCCGCCACGAAGATGCCGGCGGATGCCGCGCCCAGGAAGGCGACGTCGGTGGCGGACACCGTGGTCTGGGCCGCACCGCCGCCGATCGAGAAGTTGATCACGTCGACACCGTCGGCCGTGGCCTGGTCGATCGCCGAGAGGAGGTCGCTGGTGGCGCATCCGTCGTCGTCCTGGCTGACCGGGTCGGGGCCGGACCAGCAGACCTTGTACGCGGCGATCTTCGCCGCGGGCGCAACGCCCGAGATGGTGCCGAAGTCGATGCCACCGACCGACGCGGCGACGGCGTGGTTGCCGGCTGCGGTGCCGCCGGTGTGTGAGCCGTGGCCGTCGCCGTCGCGCGGCGAAAGGTACTCGCCGACGCTTTCGGCGCCGATCCGGGAGGCGCCGAACCCGTCGACGTAGTACCGGGCACCGACGATTTTGGTGCTGCAGTCGTCCGCGGTGAACTGCACACCCACGACGCAGGCGCCGGTGAAGGTGCCGCCGTCGGACTTGCCGAAGCGGATGCCGCCGTCGGCCGTGCGAAACGGAGCGTCGCCGGAGTCGGTGCCGAGGGGGCCGCCGGCGAAGGACCCGTTCTCCGGGGCGATGCCGGTGTCGATGATACCGACGACGACGCCGGTGCCGGCCGCGTCAACGCCGCCGACCGCGTCCCAGACGCCGCCGGCGCCGGCGGCGTCACCAAGCCCGAGGAAGTCGGTCGAGGACTGCGCCGTGACCCGGCGGATCGCGTCCTTCTCGACGGCGAGAACCTCTCGGTTCGCGGAGAGCGCGGCGGCCTGGGCCGTGCTGAGTTCGGCGGCGAATCCGTTGAGTGCGGTCGTGTAGGAGACGCTGACGCTCACCCCGGCGGTCGCGGCGACCCTTCTCTGCTCGGTTGCGAGGTGCGCGGCGTAAGCGGTCGCGTTCTTCGAGCTCGCGTCGAGCTGCCGGCCCGGGGCCGGCTTGGTGGCGTCGAAACCGGCGACGCCGCCGGAGTAGGCGGCGACCGCGCTGGCGGCCAGCGTGACGACGTAGCGGCCGGCCTCGAAGGCGGTGGCCGGTTTTTCGGTGGCCAACCGCGGAGCCTGCTGCGGTGCGGCGCCGGCTGCGACGGTGCCGCCGACGAGGGCCGCGGTAGCCACCAGCCCGACGGTCAGGGCCACCGCGGTGGCCCGGCACAGTGCGCGCGGCGGCCGGGGGTCGAGGTCCCAGGGTGAGAAATGCCGATTTCGTGAGTTCACGTGCATCATCCAATCCGTTCAACGACGAAAGGTTGACCCCCAACGGAGGGACATGAACTTGAAGCTAGCTGAATTCGACCTCAGACTGTGCAACTTGCACGCGTTGACACCTGAACTGGGGGCATCCAGCACAATAGGGTGACGCGACTCAACGACTCAGCGCGCCGGCCGCCGCCGGCTTGCGAGCGGCGATCTGGGCCTGCACCGAGGCGTCCCGGCGACCGCCGATCGCCCGCAACGCGTTCAGGATCGTGGCCAGGTCGACGAATTCCTGCAATAGCGCCCCCGCAGTAGCTGGAATGAAGCCGAACGCGGCCAGGACCATCAGGCCGAGGCTCAGAGCGATGCCGAGCCAGATGCTCTGCAGCGCGATCCGGATGGTGTCCTGGCCGATCGCGACCGCGCGGGCGGCGCGAGTCAGATCGTCGATCAGGATGACGACGTCGGCCGATTCGCTCGCGGCCGTGGCCCCGCGGGCTCCCATGGCGATACCGACGTCGGCGACGGCCAGCACGGGCGCGTCGTTCACCCCGTCGCCGACCATGATCACCGGGCGGTGGGCCAGGCCACGCACGGCGTTGACCTTGTCGGCGGGCAGGCAGTCCGCCTGCACCTGCTCGATCCCCACCAGCGCCGCGATGTGCTCGGCGGTGGGCCGAGCGTCGCCGGTGAGCATCACGGTGTCCCGCAGGCCGAGCGCCCGCAGATCCGCCAGAGTCTGCGGTGCGTTCTCCCGCAGCGTGTCGCTGGCGACGATGCTGCCGGCGAAGCGCCCGTCGACGGCGATGTAGATGGCCAGTTCGCCGCCCTCGATCGGGGCGGCCACGGCATCCGTCGCCCGTTCCCGGATGAACGACAGCTTGCCCACGGTGACCTCGCGGCCGCCCAGCCGGGCCACGACGCCGTGCGCGGGAACCTCGTTCGCGGTCTCCGACCCGATCAGCTCCAGCCCGCGGGTCCGGGCCGCCGCGATCACGGATGCCGCGAGCACGTGCGACGAGTACTGCTCCGCGGACGCGGCGAGTGCGAGCAACTCGTCCTCGTCGAAGCCGGGCTCGGGAAGCACGCGGGCGATGGTGGGGCTGCCGTGGGTGAGCGTGCCGGTCTTGTCGAAGACCACGGTTTTGGCCCGGGAGAGCATTTCGAGCACCCCACCGCCCTTGACGATGATGCCGTTGCGGGCGGCCCGGCTCATGCCGCCCATGAAGGCGACCGGTGCGGAGATCAGGAGTGGGCAGGGGGTCGCCACCACCAGCACCTCGGCAAACCGGGCCGGGTCGCCGCTGACGATCCAGGCCAGGGCGCCGATCGAGAGCGAGACCGCAGTGAACGGCACGGCGTAGCGGTCCGCCAGGCGCACCACGGGGGCCTTGCTGGCCGATGCCTCTTCGACCAGCGCGATGATCTGCTGGTACTGGCTGTCCGCGGCGGTCGCGGTGGCTCGGATGGTGGCGGCAGCCTGGCCGTTGATCGACCCGCTGAGCACGGCGTCGCCGGCTTCGCGCTCGACCGGGAGGCTCTCCCCAGTGAGCGAGGACTCGTCGAAGACTGCGCTGACGGAGACCAGAGCGCCGTCGACCGGCACGATCTCGGCGGGGCGAACGAGAAGCAGGTTGCCCGGCCGCACGTCGGTGGCCGGCACGTCCTCGACCTCGCCGTTTCCGGTGTCGGTATCGGTATCGGTATCGGTGCCGGCGCCGAGCCGGTGCGCGATCTGCGGGGCCCGCCGGAGCAGGGCGTCGAGCTCGCGCTTGGCCCGGTTCACGGCGAAGTCTTCGAGGGCCGCGCCTCCGGTGAGCATCAGCACGATGATCAGGGTGGCCACGTATTCGCCCACCAGCACCGTGGCGACGATGGCCGTGATCGCGAGCACGTCGACACCGAGGGTGCCGCGCAGCAGCCGTCGTACCATGCCGATCGTTTCGTAACCGGCGACCAGCAGGCCGAATCCACTGAACAGCCAGCGCACGGCATCCGTCTGACCGCCCAGGGCGAGCACCGCGCCGATGAGCCCGAGCAGCACGGTCGTTGCGACGAGAGGGTAACGACGAACGGCGGCGACCAGAGACGACATGGTCATATTCTTGCCTCACTCGCCGGCCTCCGCCAGCAAGGAAAGCCTCCCCTCAGGGCCGGGAAAACCCGGGAAAACGCCCAAAAAAGGGCGGCAGCCTCACCCCGCGGGTGAGACTGCCACCCTGTCGCTGCGGGTTAGGCCATGCGGGCCTGGAGGTTCTCCGCGATGGCCGCGAGGAACTCCTCGGTCGTCTGGAAGGCCTGCTCCGGGCCCACGAGAAGCGCGAGGTCTTTGGTCATCTTACCGCTCTCGACGGTCTTGATGACCACGTCTTCGAGCGTGTTGGCGAACTCGGCGAGCGCCGGGTTGCCGTCAAGCTTGGCGCGGTGCGCGAGGCCGCGGGTCCAGGCATAGATCGAGGCGATCGGGTTGGTCGAGGTGGCCTTGCCCTGCTGGTGCTGGCGGTAGTGGCGCGTCACGGTGCCGTGCGCGGCCTCGGCCTCGACGACCTTGCCGTCCGGCGTTGAGAGCACGCTGGTCATCAGGCCGAGCGAGCCGAAGCCCTGCGCGACGGTGTCCGACTGCACGTCGCCGTCGTAGTTCTTGCAGGCCCAGACGTAACCGCCCTCCCACTTCATGGCAGAGGCGACCATGTCGTCGATCAGGCGGTGCTCGTAGCTGAGGCCGGCCGCGTCGTAGCGGGCCTTGAACTCGGCGTCGAAGATCTCCTGGAAGATGTCCTTGAAGCGGCCGTCATAAGCCTTGAGGATCGTGTTCTTCGTCGACAGGTAGACCGGGTACTTGCGCTCGAGGCCGTAGTTCAACGACGCGCGGGCGAAGTCGCGGATGGAGTCGTCGAGGTTGTACATCCCCATCGCGACGCCGCTGCCGGGGGCCTGGAATACCTCGAACTCTTGCGGGGCCGAGCCGTCCTTCGGGGTGAAGGTCATGCTGAGCGTGCCCTCGCCCTCGAAGCGGAAGTTGGTGGCCTTGTACTGGTCGCCGAACGCGTGGCGGCCGATGATGATCGGCTTATTCCAGCCCGGCACGAGGCGCGGGATGTTCGAGATGATGATGGGTTGGCGGAAGATGGTGCCGCCGAGGATGTTGCGGATGGTGCCGTTGGGCGACGCCCACATCTTCTTCAGGCCGAATTCCTCGACGCGCGCCTCGTCGGGCGTGATGGTCGCGCACTTGACGCCGACGCCGTGCTTCTGGATGGCGCGGGCCGAGTCGATCGTGATCTGGTCGTCGGTCTCGTCGCGCTTCTGGATCGACAGGTCGTAATACTCGAGGTCGATGTCGAGGTACGGGTGGATCAAGGTCTCCTTGATCGCGTGCCAGATGATGCGGGTCATCTCGTCCCCGTCGAGCTCGACGACAGTGCCTTCAACCTTGATCTTCGCCAATGGAAATCTCCTCAGAATATCGGGGGGCAAGAATAGCCATACCGATTCTAGTGGAGCGACGTAACTATCTTGACATCGAGACAGTTTCCGGATCTTCCGGATGGGCCACCCCCACGCCCTGTCGTCGGAAAACCCGACTACCGGCCGGCTCCGGTGCACGTTAGCCTGTTCGCATGGGTGAACTACGACTGGAAGAACTGTCCGCGCGCAACATCGTCGCGGCGAACAGCCTGAGCCTGAAACCGGGCCAGGAGCAGTTCATCGCCCCCGTCTCCTACGCGGTCGCGGCGTCCGTCATCAACCCTGCTACCGCCTGGCAGCGCGTCGTTCTGCTGGACGGCGAGGTTGCCGGCTTCATCCACGGAAACTTTGACCCCGACTCACCGCACGAAGAATTCCGTGCCTGCATCTGGCGCATCAACGTGGACGCGGAGGCCCAGGGCAAGGGTGTCGGCAAGTTTGCCGCAGACGCACTCGCCGCCGAGGCCCGCAAGCGCGGCTTCGACCACATCACCGTGATCTGGGAACCCGGCGAAGAGGGGCCGGAGTCGTTCTTCCACCGCCTCGGCTTCAGCGACATCGGCCAAACCGACTACGGCGAGACCATCGGCGCATTGCAGCTCTGACTCGCAGCCGATGACGGATGCCGGCACCCGGGAACCTGCCTTCGTCACGCACGTTCTCGGAATCGTGGAGTCGATCCCGGCCGGTCGCGTGATGACCTACGGTGACGTCGCGGCCGTGCTCGGCTCCCGTGGAGCCCGCCTGGTCGGGCAGATCATGGCGCGCCACGGCGCCGCGCTGCCCTGGTGGCGTGTGATCCGGGCCGGCGGACGCCCGCCGATCGGGCACGAGGAGCGCGCGCTCCCCCACTACACCGCGGAGGGCACCCCGTTGAAGCCCGGGGCATACGGCTACCGCATCGACTACGCGGCGGCGCGCTGGAGGCCCGCATAGCGATCACCGCCCGGGGTTGCCCGCAATGCTTGGTTCGAGGCTGCGCCGAATGCTACCGTTTTTCATGGACAGCGAAAGCACAGCCGCACACACCGCCCTCGATCCCGTCGTCACCGACCCGGGCGCCTACCGAGTACTGCTTGAGAACGACCGCGTTCGCGTGCTCGAGTTCCTCGACGCTCCCGGCGATGAGACCAATCCCCACGAGCATCCCGACAGCGTCATGATCACGCTCAGCGCCTACGCCCGGCGCCTGTCATCGGAGGGCCGCGAAATCGACGTCGAGCTGCCCGCCGGCGAGACCCGCTGGCTGCCGGCCCAGGAGCACGCCGGCGTGAACATCGGCCGCACGCCGACGCACGCGATCTTCGTCGAACTCAAGGAATCGCCCGCGATCCCGCGGGATCCCAGCTACCACCCGCTCGGACCGGTCGCCTCCAACCGCCCCCTGACGGGCACGCCGCTCTCCGACGACTCGAGCGACGAGGAGAAGGCCTGGGGGTTCGCCTAACCGCTCGCGCCGCGAGTCGCGTCGCCGATCACACCAGCGAGTCGCGCCAGGCGGCGTGCAGCTGCGCGAACCGGCCGGTGCCGGCGATCAGCTGGTCGGGCGTGCCGTCTTCGACGATGCATCCGTGCTCCATCACGAGCACCCGGTCGGCGATCGCCACGGTCGACAGGCGATGCGCGATGATCACGGCGGTGCGTCCCCCGAGCAGTGTCTGCAGCGCCTGCTGCACAAGACGTTCGCTCGGGATGTCCAGACTCGAGGTGGCCTCGTCGAGGATGAGCACCGCCGGGTCGGCCAGGAACGCCCGAGCGAACGAGATCAGCTGCCTCTGCCCGGCGGAGACGCGCCCGCCGCGCTTGTTCACGTCGGTGTCGTACCCGTTCGGCAGCCCCGCGATGAAGTCGTGCGCGCCGACCGCTTGCGCCGCCGCCACGATCTCGGCGGGCGTCGCATCCGGTTTGCCGATCGAAATGTTGTCGGCGACCGAACCGCTGAACAGGTAGGCCTCCTGGGTGACCATGACGATCGCTCGGCGCAGGTCCTTGGGGTGCAGGTCGCGCAGGTCGACGCCGTCGAGGGTCACCTGACCCTCCGACGGGTCGTAGAAACGCGCCATCAGCTTGGCCAGGGTGGACTTGCCGGCCCCGGTCGACCCAACCAGGGCGATGGTCTGCCCGGCCGGGATCGTCAGGTCGAACTGCGGCAGGATGACCCGGTCGCTCTGGTATTCGAATTGCACGTTCTCGAACGAGACCGCACCCTTTGCCGCCCAGAGGTCGACCGGCGTCACCGGGTCCGGCACACCGGGATGCTCCTCAAGCACCCCGGAGATCTTCTCCAGCGCCGCGGCGGCCGACTGGTAGGAGTTGTAGAACATCGCCATCTCCTCCATCGGGTCGAAGAACCGGCGGGTGTAGAGCAGGGCCGCGAGCAGCGCGCCGATATAGAGCTGGCCGTCGACGACGCGGAACCCGCCGACCAGGAGCACGACCGCGACGGCCACGTTCCCGATCAACACGAGACCCGGATCGAAAATGCCGAACAGCTGGATGACCCGCTCATTCACCTTGCGGTAGTCCTCGACCAGTTCGCCGAACACCTTCTCGTTGCGTTTTTCCGCCCGGAAGGCTTTGACCGCACGGATGCCGGTCATGGTCTCCACGAACTGCACGATCAGGCTCGCCGACGCCGTTCTCGACCGGCGGAAGAGCGTTTGCGAGCGCACCTGGAACCAGCGGGTGAGCAGCGCCAACGGCACGATCGACGCGAGCAGGACGAGCCCGCTCGTCCCGTCGAGCAGGAACAGTGCGATCGCGGTGAACACCATGTACAGCAGCCCCTGCACGAGCTGGTTGATGCCCGAGTCCAGCAGTTCCCGGATGGCGTCGAGGTCGCTGGTCTGCCGGGAGATGATGCGCCCCGAGGTGTACGACTCGTGGAATTCGAGGCTCAGCCGCTGCGTGTGCAGGAAGACCCTCTTGCGCAGGTCGATCAGCACGGCCTGGCTGATCCGCGCCGACATGATCGTGTACCAGGCGATCAGGATGGCCCCGACCACGCCCGTGGCTAGGTAGACCACCCCCGTGGCGGCCAGCGGCACCCAGTCCTGCTCCATCAGCGCGGGCAGACCGCGGTCGATCCCGAACGCGATCAGGGCCGGGCCGGCCACCTGCGCGGCCGTGGACACGACCACGATCAGCATTGCCGCGAGGACCGAAAAGCGCACCGGGTGCAGCAGCGACCCGAGCAGACGCAGCGACCGGCCCCGGATCTGCTTGCTCTCCGCGGCGGTGAAGTTGCTGCGGTCTTCGCCCTCGACACCGGTGACGCTCATCGCGCCGCCTCCTCTCGTGCGGACTCTCGTCGTTCTTCGTCTTCCAGGCTCGAGATGACGAACTTGTAGTGTTCGCTCTCGCGGAGTAAATCGGAGTGCCGTCCGATCGCGGTGACACGCCCGTTCTGGAGCAGCGCCACCCTGTCGGCGAGCATCACGGTGGACGGCCGGTGCGCCACGATCAGCGCCGTGGTCGCGGAGAGCACCTCGCGCAGCGCGGCTTCGACAAGGGACTCGGTGTTCACGTCGAGCGCCGACAACGGGTCGTCGAGCACGAGCACGGCGGGTTTCGCCGCCACCGCTCGCGCGAGCGCGATCCGCTGCCGCTGGCCGCCGGAGAGGCTCATCCCTTCCTCTCCGACGAGCGTGTCCACGCCCTCCGGGAGGTCGTGGGCGAAGCCGGCCTGGGCGACCATGAGCGCCTCCTCGAGTGCGGCATCCGCTTCGGACGAGCGCTCGGCCCACTCCGGACGGCCGAGCAGCACGTTGTCGCGCACGGATGCCGAGAACAGCGTCGCATCCTCGAACGCCATCGACAGGTGGCGACGCAGTTCCTCGCGGCCGAGGGAGCGCACGTCGACCCCGTCGAGGGTCACCGCCCCCTCCGTCACGTCGTAGAGGCGGGTGGTGAGCGCCGTCAGGGTGGACTTGCCGGAGCCGGTCAGACCGACGAGAGCCATGGTCTCCCCCGGTTCGAGCACCAGGTCCACGCCGTCGAGCAGGTCCGGGAAGCGGCTCGGCGAGTCGGGGTAGCGGAAGTGCACGTTCTCGAACGCGAGGCGGCCGCGGGGCCGGTCGACGGTGACGGGATGCTCGGGGTCCGTGATCGCGTTCGGCGCGTCGAGCACGTCGAAGAACCGGTCGGTCGCGGTGCGGGCATCGAAGGTCATCGACAGCAGGAACCCGACCGACTCGATCGGCCAGCGCAGCACGGTGGCCGTGGCGAAGAAGGCCACGAGCCCGCCCACGCTGAACTCGCCCTGGCCAGCCAGCCAGACACCGGCGACGAGGCAAAGGGCGAAGGCCACATCCGGGATCATCAGCAGCCACAGCCAGATGCCGGCGATGGCGCGCGCCTTCTCGATCTCGGTGCCGCGCAGGCTCTCGGCCTGGTCGGAGAAGTTCTTCAACGCGAACTTGCCTCGCCCGAAGGCCTTGAGTACCCGGATGCCGTGCACCGACTCTTCGACGGCCGTCGCGAGGTCGCCGGCCTGGTCCTGGCTGCGCCGCGCAACGACGGAGTATTTCTCCTCGAACAGGTAGCCGACGATCCACAGCGGCACGGAGCAGATGAGGAAGATGAGGCCGAGGATCCAGTTCATCGACACCAGGATGGCGGCGCCGATCACAACGGTGACGACGTTCACGATGAGCAGCACGAGCCCGAACGAGATCCAGCGGCGGATCAGGTTGAGGTCGCTGACGGCGCGGGAGAGCAGTTGGCCGCTCGGCCACTTGTCGTGGAATGTGACCGGGAGGTCCTGCAGCCGGGCGTAGAGCGCGTTGCGCATCCGGGCCTCGATGTGGGTGCCGGGGCCGAGAACGAACCAGCGGCGCAGTGCGATCAGCACCGCCTCGATCACGCCGAGGGCGAGTACCACGATGACGGCCGGCCAGATCTGGGCGGCGTCCTGCTGAGTCAGGGCACCGTCGACGAGGCGCTGCAGCACCTGCGGGATGGCGAGCGCCACGAGCGCCGCCAGCAGGGCGGCGAGCATGCCGAGGGCCAGCCGCGGCAGGGCCGGCCGGGCGAAGGGGTAGAGGCGCAGCAGCACCTGGAGTGTGTTCCTCCGGGGCAGGTCAACGGGGTCGGTTCCCGCTGCGGGGTCGGGGTCGGGCGGATGGCTGTGGTCGGTGAGCGTGGTCACGAGTGAGTCCTGAACGAGTCTGGTTCCGGTGAACGGCGGCGCGCGGCGCCGGGAGGCCGACGACGAGCACGTCGGCCGGCGGGGGTGGAAGCCGTAGCTTCCGGGAAGCAGCATGGCTGCCGGCCTGCGGGGCGGAGCCGGTCGCTGGGTGTCAGCGGCCCGGAGTCAGGCCCGAGGCGGGGCGGGAGATCGCGGGAGGGGGCCGGCTAAGCGGCGCGCGGGAACGAGGTGGCTGCGCCAAAGCGCGCGCCGTCGTTCGCAGACGTTGCGATGGTGAACGATGCTGTCTTGGTCATGTCGGCCTCCTGAGCGCGTGGTGTCTGAGCTGTGCCCCCCTGATCAGGCAGCTTTTCAGACTACGGTTCCGGGGCCTCGGGCGCAAGCGCCGAATTCGGGGATCGGGATTCAGCGCACCCGTACGCTCAGGCAGGTGACGCAGCCCTCGAGCTTCTCGAAGTCGGAGATGGGTGGCTCGGATTCGGCGCGCCGGTCATGCGCCGCTCCGCGCGTGGCGTGCCGTGCGCGGAGCGGCGCAGCACGCGCGCAGCGCCGGCGAAGCGACCGGGGAGCTGCCCGGGGCGGCTACCGCGGGCGGGCGGCGTCCAGCCGCGCGGCAGCGAGGCGCTCGGCGGCGGCGAGCGTTGTGATGCCTTGCTCGCGGGCATCCGTGAAGATTTGCGCGACGACATCGCCGATCGCGGCGACCCGCTCGGCCACGACGGCCCGGTCGGCGTTCGGCTCCGAGGCCAGGGCCAGGTAGATGACGCCGCCGGCGTTCACGACGAAGTCGGGTGCCCAGAGGATGCCCCGCGCGTCCAGCTGGGCGGCACCCTCCGGCTGGGCGAGCTGGTTGTTGGCGGCCCCGACCACCCCGAGCACGTTGAGTTCACCGATCACCCGGGCGGTGAGCACCCCGCCGAGCCCGCAGGGCACGAACAGGTCGGCCGGCACGTGGTGCACCTCGTCGACGGGGACCCAGGTCGCGCCGAGGCCGGCGGCGAACTGCTGCTTGCCGAGGTTGACGTCGCTGACCGTGAGGCGGGCCCCGGCGGCGGCGAGCTCGCCGGCAAGGCGGCCGCCGACCTGGCCGAGGCCGGAGATGACGATGTGCCGGCCGGACACCTCGCGGCTGCCGAACAGGGCGTCGAGGGTGGCGAGCACGCTGGCATAGACGCCGGCCGCGGTCGCGTCGGCCGGTTCGCCCACGCCGCCGCTGGCGGCCGGGAGACCGCAGACGTGGTCGGTGCGTTCCTTCACGATGGCCATCGACTCGGCGTTCGTGCCGACGTCCTCGGCCGTCATGTACGCGCCGTCCAGACTCTCGATGGCGTCGCCGAGGTCGAGCATGACGTCACGCCGCTCCGCCTCGCTCAACTCGGTGCCGAGCGGCACGTGGATCACGGACTTGCCGCCGCCCAGGTTCAGCCCGGCGGCCGCGTTCTTCAGCGTCATGGCCGCGGACAGGCGCAGGGCGTCGGCGACGGCATCCGTCCAGTTCTCGTACTGCCACAGGCGGGCGCCGCCGAGGGCCTGGCCGAGCCGGGTGGAGTGCACGGCCACGGTGATCACGAGGCCCGAACGGATGCCGGTGGTGATCAACACGCGCTCGTGCGTGAATGGGAGGCCGATCAGGGCATCCAGCGAGGTGGTGGGGTGCGTGAGCGTCATGGGGTGGTTCTCCTCGCTGGTCGGCCTTGTGGGCTGGCTGTGCCGCCGCGATCGTGACGCGTCGACTGCACCAGAATAGCCGCGCGACTCCCCGACTGCGCGTCGTGACCGGCGGCGCGTCAGCGCTTCTCGGCCGGACCCTCCTGCACGGGGATGGTCGCGGTGAACTCGGCCGCCCGCGCCTTGGCGTTCTCGTCGCCGGAGAACAGCCCGATGGGCGCGGTGACGGGGTGGGCCGACGGCGCGGCGCGCGCGGGAACCTCCGCACGCGGGGGTTCCCGCCGCAGTTCCATCCGTCCCACCGGCAGTGCCTCGGGGTTGTGCGTGTTGAGCCAGTCGATCAGGTTCTCGCGCACGAGGCAGCGGAGGTCGAACAGGGTGGGAGCGTCGGCGGCGGAGACCAGCACGCGCACGCGCACGAAGCCGCCCACGGCATCCGTCACCTGGAGCACGACCACGCGGCCGTCCCAGAGCTCGGTCTGCGCGACGATGCGGTCGAGTTCCACGCGCATGCCGGCTGGGTCGACACGCCAGTCGAGGTCGAACTCGACCGCGCCGAGCAACTCGCTGTTGTGCCGGGTCCAGTTCTGGAAGGGGTTGGTGGTGAAGTAGGTCGACGGCAGCACCATGCGGCGGTCGTCCCAGATGTGCACGACCACGTAGGTGAGGGTGATCTCCTCGATCTTGCCCCACTCGGTCTCGACGATGACCACGTCGTCGACCCGCAGGGCGTTGTTGAAGGCCAGCTGGATGCCGGCGAACACGTTCGCGAGAGTGGACTGCGCGGCCAGGCCGGCCACGACGCTGAGCAGACCGGCTGAGGCGAACAGACTCGCGCCCAGGGTCGCGGCGCCGGGGATGCTGAGCAGCACGGCCCCGATCGCGCAGATGACGATCACGGCGACGCCGATGCGCCGCAGCATCCGCAGCTGGGTACGCACCCTTCTCGCGACGCGGTTGTCGCGCACGTCGATGCGGTAGCGGCCGGCCGCCACCTCCTCGAAGAAGTAGAGCAGCGCGCAGACCAGCCAGGTGGACGCGGCGATGAAGAGGGCCCGGAAGAAGAAGTCGACCAGTCGTTCGATCCCCTCGGAGGTCTGCAGGAACAGCGTGTGAACGGTCCAGATCGCGCCCACCAGCAGCATCAACCGGAACGGCACCCTGACCAGGCCGACCAGCGTGCGCGCCCAGGCTTCCTTGCGGCCCACCACCCGGAAGACCAGGGCGATGATCGCCGTGATCGCCACCGCGGCCACGACCGCGACCGCCAGGGCGACGAGGTAGTCGGTCTGGATGAATCCCTCGAGGTCTGGCACGGCGTTCCTTCCTGCCGGGACGGGTCTGGCGAAGCCACGGTTCCTTCAATCGTGCCAGATTCCGTGGCCGCACCGGGGCTGCCCCGATGAACGCCTAGTGGAAGAAGTGGCGCTCCCCGGTGAAGTACATGCTGACGCCGGCATCCGCGGCCGCCTGGATGACCTCGGCGTCGCGCACGGAGCCGCCGGGCTGCACAACGGCGGTGACGCCCGCGTCGAGCAACACCTGCAGGCCGTCCGCGAACGGAAAGAACGCGTCCGAGGCCGCGACCGAGCCGGCCGCCCGGTCGCCGGCCCGCAGCACCGCGAGGTGGCAGGAGTCGACCCGGTTGACCTGGCCCATTCCGACGCCCACGGATGCCCCGCCGCGCGCCAGCAGGATGGCGTTCGACTTCACGGAGCGGCAGGCCTTCCACGCAAACTCGAGGTCCGCCCGGGTGGCCGCGTCGACCTCGTCGCCGGCCGCGAGGGTCCAGGTCGACGAGTCGAGGTTGTCGAACGTGTCGGACTCCTGCACGAGCAGGCCGCCAGAGATCTGGCGCAGTTCGAGCGAGGATCGGTGGTAGTCAACCGGAAGCTCGAGCAGGCGGATGTTCTTCTTGGCGCTGAGCAGCTCGAACGCGGCCGGCTCGAAACCCGGGGCGACGAGCACCTCAGTGAAGATCTGACTGACGGTCTCGGCCATGCCGAGGGTGACCGTGCGGTTGGCCGCGATGACGCCGCCGAACGCGGAGATCGGGTCACAGTCGTGCGCGCGGTGATGCGCGGAGGCGATCGCGTCGGGCGCCTTGGGGTTGGCGACGGCGATGCCGCAGGGGTTGGCGTGCTTGATGATGGCGACGGCCGGTGCGACGAAGTCGTAGGCGGCGCGCACGGCGGCATCCGCGTCGACGTAATTGTTGTACGACATCTCCTTGCCGTGGCGCTGCACGGCCTGCGCGATGCCCTGGCCGCCCGCGCCGAGGTAGAGGGCCGCGGCCTGGTGCGAGTTCTCGCCGTAGCGGAGCACCGCACTGCGGGTGGCCTCGATGACGAGGGTCTCGGGGAACGGCATCTCCTCGGAGAGGGCCTCGCCGATCACGGCGTCGAACTCCTCGAGGATCTCCTCGTTGAGGGCCGCGGCGTCGTCCTGCCACTGGTCGTAGACGTTCTCCGTGAACCAGGCGGAGACGCTCAGGTCGTAGCCGGCGGTGTGCTCGAAGGCGAGCGAGGCCAGCTTCTGGCGCAGCGTCAGTGGGGTGCCGCCGGCCTCGACGGCTGCGATGATCTCGTCGTAGTTGTCGGGGTCCACCACGATGGCGACGTTGGCGTGGTTCTTGGCCGCGGCGCGCACGAGGGCAGGGCCGCCGATGTCGATCTGCTCGATCACGTCGGCCGGGACCGCACCCGACAGGGCGGTCTCGACAAACGGGTACAGGTTCACGACGACGAGCTGGAATGCGGCGATGCCGAGGTCGGCGAGCTGCGCCTCGTGCGCCTCGAGGCGCAGGTCGGCGAGGATACCGGCGTGCACTCCCGGGTGCAGGGTCTTGACCCGGCCGTCGAGGGATTCGGGGAAGCCGGTGACGGCGGAGACATCCGTCACGTCGTGGCCGGCGGCGCGGATGAAGGCCGCCGTCGAACCGGTCGACACGATTTCGACGCCGGTCGCCGCGAGAGCTGCGGCCAGTTCGACCAGACCGGTCTTGTCGCTCACCGAGATGAGGGCGCGCTGCACGGGCACGACGTCGCGGTGGCGGTACAGGCTCGGGGCGTTAGTGGGAACGCTCATATGTGGGGATGCTCCTTGAGATCGACGTGTCCGTTGGCGATATCGAGCACGGCCTGCACCAGCAGGCGACGCTCGACGATTTTGATGCGGTCGTGCAGGGATGCCTGGGTGTCACCGTGCAGCACCGACACCCGTTCCTGCGCGATGATCGGTCCGTCGTCGACGCCGGTGTCGACCACGATCAGGCTGGCGCCGCTTTCGGCGACCCCGGCGGCGAGCGCGTCACGCACCCCGTGCGCCCCGGGGAATTCGGGCAGGTAGGCCGGATGTGTGTTGAGCAGGTTCGGGGTCAGCGCCGCCACCACCCGGGGCGGCAGCAGGCGCATGAAGCCGCTGAGCACGATGAGGTCGGCATCCCACTGCTGGATCTGCGCGAGGAGCTCGTCGCCCCAGGCCTCCCGGGACGGATGCGACGTGTACGGCACCGTGAAAGTGGAGATGCCGTATTCCTCGCCGAGCACGAGCCCGTCGGCGTCCCGGTCGGAGCCGATGGCCACCACGCGGGCCGGGTATTCGGCGTCGCGGCAGGCCTCGAGCAGGGAGCGAAGGTTGGATCCCCCGCCGGAGATCAATACGACCAAGTTCAGCACGGGAGAAGCCTACCGGCGAGGGAGCGCGGCGCGCAGCCGGCCGAGGAGACGACCGACCCCGCTAGTCCCACTGCGCGCGGCACGTGACGCGGTTGCCGGCTTCGTGCCCGGCTTCGTGCCCGGCTTCGTTCCCGGCATTCCGCCCGTCGCACCGCGCCCGGAGCCGTTCGCGCCGACCGGGGGCGCGGGAGTCAGGAGACCGAGGCAGGCCGCGATGCCGACCTCGAGCGCGACCAACGCCCCGACCAGCAGCGGGTTCGGGCCGACCTCGACAAGACGGCCCGGGCCGAGAGCTCCGCCCGACCACCAGGCCAGCAGCCCGAGCAGCACACCGGCGACGAACCCGGTGCCGAGGCCCGTGAGGAGCCGTTCCGAGATGGAAGGAGGGACATCCGCGGTGGCCCGCTGCCTCAGGATGACGGCGGCGAGGAAACCGACCAGCAGCGGCACGAGCAGGCCGACGAACCCGAACGCCAGGCTGCCCTGCGGCAGCACGCCGAGGATCGGCAGGCCCGGTACGGCGCCGAGCGAGGTGCCGACCGGGGACACGCTGGTGCCCACGCCTACCGCGATGCCGGGTCCGGCAAACCAGGCCGCGGCCCAGATGACCAGGTTCGGGATCAGCGAAAGCTGCAGGAGTGTGAGCGCGATGCCGCCCAGGACGCCGGCCTGCACGGTCTCGTAGAGTCCGATGATGGTGGCGTAGCTGGTTAGGATCAGCACGAAAACGGTGATCCCGGAGACGCAGAGGATACCGGCGGCCGCGGCCGCTCCGCTCCGCAGCGCCGCGGCGGCGCCCGCGCACACCGCGACCGGGAGCAGGCCGGCTGCGGCACCCGTGCTGCTGGTGTTGCTGCTGGTGTTGCTGGTGCCATTGAGGCCGTGGACGCTCTTGCCGGCGCTGCTGCCGGCGCCGGAACCGCTGACGCTGGCGACGTTGCCGGCGCTGTCGGCACTGCTGCCGGTTGCGCCGCGGCCCGCGCCCCGGACGACTCCCGGGAGGCGGCCGGGCAGGCCGGGGATGCTACCGATCAGGCGGCCCAGCTGACCCTGGCCGGCGCCGATCAGAACGCCGGCGGCGAAGATGAGCGGAGGCAGAACCAGACCCTGTACCGTCTGGGGGCGCACGGCATCCGTGCCGGCCGACAGCACGAGCAGAGCGGTCAGCAGCGCGTAGCCGGCGATGGCGCCCGTCACCCCGACCCAGCGGTAGGGGGTTTCCGCCGCCCGGCGGCCGGTGCGCAAGCCGAAGAGCACGGCCATCAGCGCGAAGCCCAGCAGTGCGATCGTGATCGGGAACGCGGCGTCCGAGCCGGGCAGGTTCAGGGCGGCGACGAGGGTCGGGTCGAGTTGGACGACCAGGTCGACGCCGTTGCCGACGAGCCAGACGTCGACCGCGGCACGCCAGAACACGAGCCAGTTGACGGCCATGTCGAACTGCGTGGCCCACAGAACCGTGAGCGGAACGAGCGCGATGCCGACCCCGATGGCTACGACAATGAGCGCGTCGAGCGCGGCAAGCAGGGCGGTCGTTAAGCGTTTCATCCGGTCGGAGCCTACCGTTTCCGCCGCCCCGGCTCCCCGGCCCCCCGCCGCGCGCTGACGAATTCGACAGAGATTTTGCTCGATCCAGGCTGAAACGGATGTTTCGGGCCGGTTCTGACCAAAATCTCCGTCGAATTCGTTCGGGCCCCGGGCACGGCAGAGGCACGGGAGAGGCAGGGCGGCAGAGGCACGGCAGGCAGGCTCGCCGGCCGCGGCCGACAACGCGTCAGGGCCCGCTTGGTGAGGCGGGCCCTGTCGTTCGGTGCCGGTGCAGCGATGCCGGTTACAGCGCCGCGAGAACCTCACGCAGCAGGGTGGCGGTCTCGCTCGGCGTCTTGCCGACCTTGACCCCGGCGGCCTCGAGGGCCTCCTTCTTGCCCTGGGCGGTTCCGGCCCCGTTGGAGACGATGGCGCCGGCGTGGCCCATGGTCTTGCCCTCGGGGGCGGTGAAGCCGGCTACGTAGCCGACAACGGGCTTGGTGACGTGGGCCTTGATGTACTCTGCCGCCTTCTCCTCGGCGTCGCCGCCGATCTCTCCGATCATGACGATGGCGAGCGTCTCGGGGTCAGCCTCGAACGCCTCGAGCGCGTCGATGTGCGTTGTGCCGATGATGGGATCGCCGCCGATGCCGATGGCGGTGGAGAAGCCGAGGTCGCGCAGTTCGTACATCATCTGGTAGGTCAGGGTGCCCGACTTGGAGACGAGGCCGACCGGGCCCTTGCCGGTGATGTTCGCCGGCGTGATGCCCACGAGCGCCTCACCGGGGGTGATGATGCCGGGGCAGTTCGGACCGATGATGCGGGTCTTGTTGCCCTTGGCGTTGTTGTAGGCCCAGAACTCGGCCGAGTCCTGCACGGGCACACCCTCGGTGATGATGACGAGCAGCGGGATGCCGGCGTCGATGGCTTCGATGACGGCGTCCTTGGTGAAGGCCGGCGGCACGAACGCGATGGAGACATCCGCGCCCGTCTTTTCGATCGCCTCGGCAACCGTGCCGAACACGGGCAGCTCAACGCTGCCGTGTACGACGGTGGTGCCGGCCTTGCGAGCATTCACGCCGCCGACGACCTGGGTGCCGGCCCTCAGCATGAGGGCGGTGTGCTTGGTGCCCTCACCGCCGGTGATGCCCTGCACGATGACCTTGGACTCCTTGTTGAGGAAGATTGACATGTTCGAAAATCCCTTACTTCGCGGCGTGGGCGAGTTCGGCGGCCTTGGCGGCACCCTCGTCCATGGTGGCGGCCAGTGTGACGAGCGGGTGGTTGGCCTCGGTGAGGATGCGACGGCCTTCCTCGACGTTGTTGCCGTCGAGGCGCACAACGAGCGGCTTGTTGGCGGCGCTGCCCAGTTCGGCGAGCGCGCCCACGATGCCCTTGGCCACAGCGTCACAGGCGGTGATGCCGCCGAAGACGTTGACGAACACGGCCTTGACCTGCGGGTCACCGAGGATGACGTCGAGGCCGGCGGCCATGACCTCGGCGGATGCTCCGCCCCCGATATCGAGGAAGTTGGCAGGCTTGACGCCGCCGTGGTTTTCGCCGGCATAGGCGACGACGTCCAGGGTGCTCATCACGAGTCCGGCGCCGTTGCCGATGATGCCCACTTCGCCGTCGAGCTTGACGTAGTTGAGGTCGTTCTCCTTGGCCTTCGCCTCGAGCGGGTCGGCAGCGGCCGCGTCCTCGAGGAGGGCGTGCCTCGGGTGGCGGAAGCCGGCGTTTTCGTCGATCGTGACCTTGCCGTCGAGGGCGATGACGTCGCCCTCTTCGGTCAGCACGAGCGGGTTGACCTCGACCAGGGTCGCGTCTTCACCCGTGAATACGTTGTAGAGCTGCACGAAGACGGGTGCGACCTTGTCGACGAGGTCGGCCGGGAACTTCGCGTCGACCGCGATCTGACGGGCCGTGTTCAGGTCGATCCCGGCAATCGGGTCGATGGCCGTGTAGGCGAGCGCTTCGGGCTTCTCGACAGCGAGAACCTCGATCTCCACGCCACCCTCGTAGCTCGCGAGCGAGAGGTAGGAGCGGTTGGTGCGGTCCAGCAGCACGGAGAAGTAGAACTCCTGCGCAATGCGGGCTCCGCCGGCCACCATGACCCGGTTGACGGTGTGGCCCTTGATGTCGAGTCCGAGGATGGCGCGCCCGGCGGCTTCAGCGTCGTCGGGGGTCTTCGCCACCTTCACGCCGCCGGCTTTGCCGCGGCCGCCGACCTTGACCTGGGCCTTGACGACAACAACGCCGCCCAACTTCTCGGCCGCGGCACGCACCTCCTCCGGAGTGTCCGCGATGATGCCCGGCAGAACCGGGACTCCATACTGTTCAAACAGGTCTCGTGCCTGATATTCGTAAAGATCCACGCTGCTCTTCCAATCCGCGTCGTAGCGTTCCTGCAAGGTCTTGAGGGGCAAGGGCACGGATGCCCGCGCCGCAGATAGCTCGACATCAAGACATACGTACCATTTGAAACTCTATCGGTCCCCACCGACATCGCGAACACGCCGTGCGCCGCACGTCGGTCGCCGTGAAGTTGCCGCCGTGAGGCAAGCCAGTCCTTGCTGGCGCGGCACGCATCCGCCTGCTTGGATTCAGTCATGACTGAACCCGAACACGGCGTCGATCCCCACTCCGCCGACCATGCCTCGCGCCTGAACTGGCTGCGGGCCGGCGTGCTCGGAGCCAACGACGGCATCGTGTCGGTTGCGGCCCTGGTGGTCGGCGTCGCGGCGGCGACCACGGATGCCTCGGCGATCCTGATCGCGGGCGTCGCCGCCCTGCTCGCCGGCGCGATCTCGATGGCCCTGGGCGAGTACGTCTCGGTGAGCAGTCAGCGCGACACCGAGCGCGCCCTGATCGCCAAGGAGACCTGGGAACTCGAGAACATGCCCGAGCAGGAGCTCGCCGAACTGGCCGACCTTTACCAGGCAAAGGGGCTCACCCCCCGGACGTCGAAGCAGGTGGCCCTCGAGCTGACCGCGCACGACGCCCTCGCCGCGCACCTCGAGGTGGAACTCCACATCGGCGCCGACGAGCTGTCGAACCCGTGGCACGCCGCCTACGCCTCCGCCATCGCGTTTACGGTCGGCGCGAGCCTGCCGCTGCTGGCGGTGCTGCTGCCGCCGCCGGAGTGGCGCCTGCCGGCCACTTTCCTCGCCGTCGCGATCGCCCTGGTCATCACCGGCTGGCTGAGCTCCTACCTCGGCGGCAGTCCGAAAGCCCGCGCGATCTCCCGGGTGCTCGTCGGCGGCCTGCTCGCGCTCGGAGTCACCTGGGCGATCGGCTCCCTGCTCGGCACCGCGGTCTGATCGGCACCGCGGCCGGATCGGCACCGCGGCCGGATCGGCAACGCGGTCTGACCCTCCGGGCCCCCGTAGGCTGGAAGCATGGCAATCCAGCAGAGCAGTCGGTCCAGTCTCCTCCTCGCGGCGGGACTCGACGCCGCCCTGGTGCTGGTCTTCGTGCTGATCGGCCGGGCCAGCCACCAAGAGGATATTCTCGGCACCCTGATCACCGGGCTGCCCTTCCTTGGCGGTCTCCTCGTGGGCTGGCTCGTCATGCGCGCCTGGCGCAGCCCGCAAAAGATCGTCTGGACAGGCACCGGAATCTGGCTCTTCGCCGTCGGCGTCGGGATGCTGCTGCGCACCGTGAGCGGGCAGGGAACGGAATTCAGCTTCGTCGTCGTGGCGACCGTCGTGCTCGGGGTGCTCCTGCTCGGCTGGCGCGGGCTCGCGGTGCTCCTCCGCCACCGGCAGGCTCGCACCCGCGCCGTCGCGTAGCCGCGCCGTCGCGTAGCCGCTCCGACGCACGTACGCTCGCCGAACGGTGAGCAGAGCTCCTCTCCCCACGGGCCACAGGGTTGAGGAGCCGAATTCACGGCTCGCCGAGTCTCTCGAGTACGCGGCGCTTCAGCGACTCCGGACTGAACGAATTCGACGGAGATTTTGGCCGAAACGGCCCTGATTACCCTCGAAAAGCCGTTTTTCAGGAGAATCTCCGTCGAATTGGTTCGCCGCGAGCACGGCGCTCCTCTGGGGGTGAACGGCGTCCGCGCGGTGCGGTCGGCTCTGATCTTCCGAGAGCGACAGAACTAATCGGTTTGACGAGGCCGGCTACTCCCGGGGTCCGGGCTCGCCGGGCTCCTCGGTTTCCCGGTCGTCGTGCTCGTCGTCAAGCTCAACCGGGCGCTGGTCGGCGTCGATCTTCCACACCGCATCTCCGTCCTCGGCGAGCGGCACATCCTTGTCGAGGGTCAGTTCGATGTCATCGATCTCGCGGTCTTCGTCGAGTCCGTCGACGCTGCCCGCGAGCCCGGTCAGGCCGACGCTGCCCGCAGGCCCGGCGTGGCCAGCAGCGAACCGTCGCGCAGTACCGCCAGCACATCGATCGGGAAAGCCTCCGTGCTGCGGTCCAGTGCCGCCTGCCCACCGGCGACGATGGCCGTGGCCAGCACATCCGCGGTCACGATGTCCCGGGCGAAGACGGTGACCTGGCGGTAGGGCGACACCCCGCCGTCGACGGTGGTCCAGATGTGGTCGCCGCGCTCCGCGCTGCCCGAGGTGGCCACGGCCCGCACCGGCAGGGTCAGCGGCATCGTGGCGAGCAGGGTTCCTCGGTCCAGAGGGTCGACGATCCCGGCCGACCAGCCGAGGCCGGAAGCCCGGTCACCGCCGACGAGGATGTCCCCGCCTGCGTTGAGCGACCAGTCCCGGGCTCCGAGCCGGTTCAGCAGGTCCCCGGCCTCCGCGATCGCGAGGCTCTTGACGATGCCGGACAGGTCGATGGCGCCGTCGGCGCGGTGCGGGGTGAAGACCCCGTCGGTGCGGCCCCGCCACGCCAGGGCGAGCGCGTAGCAGTTGCGGAGTTCGGGCCCGGCCTGGGTGAGCCGCAGCTCGCCGCGGTTGACGCGGCTGAGCTCTGACCCCTCCCGGTGGAGGCTGAAGCGTTCGTTCCAGCCTCGGAACACCTCCACGACCGCGTTCCGGGCAGCAGCCAGGCGGGCGTCGTCGTGCGGGGCGGCGCCGTCACCGAGACGGATGCTGATGACGGTCCCCATGCTCAGGGCCGTGATCGCCGTGTGACCGGCCACCGCGCTAGAACTGTGCGGCATCGAGGGCTGCCTGGAGCGAACGGAGGTACCCCTGGGTCGTGTACGTCGCGCCGCTGACGTTCGCCACGTTGGCGGACTGCGCGGCGAGCACCTCGTCCCGCAGGATCGGGGCCGCCCGGTTGCTGATCTGGACCGACTTCCGGTCGTCATTGGTCAGCTGCAGCGGGGTGACCATGGTGATCGTGCCGTTGTCGATGGTCACCGACACCTGCATCGGGCCGAACCGGGTCTGCACGGCTGAGCCCTCGAACGTGCCGGTGACGCCGGTGGGCGCGAGCGCCTCGTCGACAGGTGCCGACGCGTCGGTCGTGGTCGTCGCACCGCCCGTGCCACCGCCCGTCGCACCGCCCGTCGCACCGCCCGTCGTTTCGTTGGACGGCGGCGTCGTCAGGGTCGTCGTCAGTGTGGCCTGCAGGGATTGCACGGCGGGGGCTCCGACGAGCCAACCCACCGACAGAACGGAAACGGAAGCCACGGCGGCCGCAGCCGCTGCTCGAATTCTCACCAGTCAAACCTTTCGAAATGAATCTGTCGCGGGGGAAGGCCGGCCGAGCGGGCATCCCGCACGACCTCGTCGGTCCACCGCCGTGGACCACAGACATACACGTCCGCGTCACGCAGCCGCGGCACCAGGGTCAGCAGGTTCACCGGGCCCGCCACCGCGTCGGCGGGCAGCCAACTGGCCACACCCGGCGGCCTCTTCCCCACGATGACGCGGAACTCCGCGCCCCGCGCCCGGCACAGCTCGGCGAGTTCGTCGGCCAGGTAGCTGTCTGCGAGCGTGTGGGAGCGCAGGATGACCGTGGCCTGCCCGGGCAGGAAGCTCGCCGTCTCCAGCAGGGAGCGGATCGGGGCGACGCCGATACCGGCGGCCACGAGCACGATCCGCGGTGACGTCCTGGCCCGGTGGGTGAACAGTCCGTATGGGCCCTCGACGCTCACCCGGGTGCCCCGGCGCAGGCCGCCGAGCGCGGCAGAGGCGTCGCCAAGGGAGCGCACCGTGATGCGCAGGGAGTTGCCGGTGGGCGCGGCCGAAAGGGAGAACGGATGCGCCTGCCACCAGAGCCCGGGAGTCCAGAACCGCCAGATGAAGAACTGCCCGGCGTCGGCCTGAAGCCGGGCCAGGCGGTGGCCGGACACACGGATCGAGACGACGCCGTCGGCGACCCGGTCGACGCCCTCCACCCGCAGCCGGGCCCGCAGCGAGCGGACGACCGGCAGGATGACCCGGAAGACGAGGATCGAGCCGGCCACCCCCACGTACAGGACCAGCCAGTAAAACCACTGCGGCGAGCCGGCGACCAGAAGGGCCCCGACGGTGAGCTGGTGCGGCAGCGACGCCAGCACGGCCACGTAGGAGAGCAGGTGCACGATGTGCCACACCTCGTACGGCAGGCGGTGCCGAACGATTACGATCGAGCTGACGACCACCAGCACCAGGAGTCCGAGGCCGATGACGGCCAGCAGCATGTCCGGCAGCACGGTCAGCATGCGCCAGACCTCGGCGACGACGCTGATCTCGCCGGCCAGCGCGTAGCCCACGATCAGGAGCCCGGCGTGCGCGAGGATCAGGGAGAGCGCCGGCTTGCCGAGCGACTGGTGCAGGGCCATGGCGCTGTCGTGGCCGAAGGCCCGGTCGATGGCGGGCAACCGTGCGGCCAGCAGCATCATGATCAGGAGCAGATCTGTGCCGACCAGTCCGGCCAGCACTCCGAGAGAGGTGAGCAAGTCTGCGGGGGTGGCGAAGCGGGCAGCGCCGCCATCGGCCAGGAACAGGGCGATGACGAGGGCGACGGAGACGGTACAGAGAACCTGCAGGGTGTCAGCCAGCCGCATCCGTTGCCGGTATTCGGGGCGCACGCGCGGCGCGGGAGCAGTGCGCCGCCGCGGCGGGGTGGTGCGGGTGTCGATGCTCATGCGAAGAGCCTCGCGAGCGTACCAATCGACGGGCTATCGAAAAGCTGGGAGCAACCTGTGCAATTCCTATGCGTTCAGGGGCTGACGCTGTCCACCGAGCCGACGCGAACGCTGCCGGGCGAGGCCGCGCGCCACGAGCACGATCAGCACCGCGACCACTCCGCCGAGCGCGGTTTCCACCACCCGGTCGACCAGCAGCGTCGGCACGGCGACCGGGTCGGCCAGGTGAGCCACGGTCAGCGCCAATGGCGTGACGAACAGCAGGGCGGCGCCGTAGTGCCTGCCGATCAGGATTTCCGCGCCGAACTGGCCGATCGCGATCACCGCGACCAGCACCCAGACGGATGGCCCGGGCAGCAGCACGAGGGCGGTCACCGCCACTCCGAGCGCGGTACCGATGATGCGGTGCACCGCCCGGGAGATGGAGTGCGCGGCACGGGGCGGCGGGAGCACGGCGACCACGCTCACCACTGCCCAGTAGGGGTGCCCGATGCCCACGAAGAGGGCGAGCCCGCCGGCCAGCAGCACGCCGACCAGGTGCTGCAGGATGGTGAGCCACACCTGGACGTCGCGGAACGCGGCCGGTCGCAGCAGCGGCGTGCGCGGCAGTTCCTTGAACAGGTCGCCGGAGCGGTCGCCGGCCAGGCACCGAAACGCCCAGCCGGACATGGTGAGCAGCCAGGCCAGCGCGGCGCTCGCCACTGCCACCAGCAGGCGCGGCAGCATCTCGTCGACCGGCGCGGGCACCTGCGCGCAGACCAGGTAGGCGAAGACGAAGAAGATCGGCGTGCCGGGGAACAAGCCATACGTCGATGCCAGCAGGATCCCCGCCGTGATCACGAGCAGGAGCCCGAGCACCAGGGCCGACAGGGTTGCCTCGGCCACGCTCATCACGAGCCCGGCGGCGACGCTGACCAGCAGGAAGGCCGCGGCGACGCTGACCGTGCGCGCGCGAATCCGGTACGGCTCGCTCCGGCCGTACAGCGACGTCATCGCCCCGAACGACGCGTAGGCGGCCCAGTCGATCCGGCCCAGCAGAACGAGCACGACGAGTGGCACGACCACGGCGATGCTGGCCCGGGACGCCACCTCGAGGTCGAGGGCGCGCACCGATTTCACGCGTTCGAGCAGGGTTTCCGGTCTGCCCGGTTCCGGCGCGCCGGGGCCCGCGGCTCCGCCACTAGAGCTTCTCGATCGGCGCGATCTTGATCAGAAGCTTCTTTGCGCCCACCGTGTCGAACTGGACGTGCGCGATGCGCTTGGTGCCGTCACCGGTGACCTGGTTGACGCGGCCGTCGCCGAAATCGACGTGACGGATGCGGTCGCCCTGCATCAGGGTGAGGTCACCGTTGTCGCGCACCTGGCTCGGCACCCGGCTGGCCCATTCGGTCTTCTTCTTCGGCGCGGGCGGCAGCGCCTGCGGGTCACCGCGCCCCGCGAACCCGCCGCCGAAACCGTCGCGTCTCGCGTTCAGCGCCCGGGGCTGGGTGCCGCCGCGGGAGTTCGCCATGCCCGGGGACTGCTTCCAGTCGATCAGGTCGACGGGGATCTCCTGCAGGTAGCGGCTGGGCATGGCCACGTTGATGTCGCCGAACTGGGCCCGGGTCATCGCCAGGGAGAGGTAGAGCCTCTGGCGGGCGCGGGTGATGCCCACGTAGAACAGGCGCCGCTCCTCGGCGGGCCCGCCGGGCTCGTTGGCCGACATCTGGTGCGGCAGCAGGCCCTCCTCCACGCCGGTCAGGAACACGGCCTCGTATTCGAGTCCCTTCGCCGTGTGCAGGGTCATCAGGGACACCGTTCCGGAGGCGTCGTCGAGGTCGTCGGCGGCGGCGACCAGGGACACCTGGGTGAGGAAGTCGACCAGCCCCGAGTCGGGGTTCTCCTTGTTGAAGTCCTTGGTCTGGGCGACGAGTTCCTCGATGTTCTCGGCGCGCGCCTCGTCTTGCGGGTCGCGGCTGCCTCGCAGCAGGCTGAGCAGTCCGCTGCCGTCGAGCAGGAAGGTGAGCAGCTCGGACACGTTCGCCGTGCCGGCCGGGTTCTCCGGGTCGAGCTTCAGCGCCGCCTCGTCGAGCAGGGTTGCCAGCTTCAGGATGGCCCTGGTCACCTTGGGGCCGAGGCCCAGCGACGCGCAGTCGCGCATCGACTGCCGGAAGCTGATCTGGTTCGCCTCCGCGAAGCTCGCCAGCGCCGTCTCGGTGGCCGGGCCGATCCCGCGCTTGGGGGTGTTCAGGATGCGACGCAGCGCCAGTTCGTCGTTCGGGTTAGCGACGGCGATCAGGTACGCCAGCGCATCCTTGATCTCAGCCCGCTCGTAGAACTTGGTGCCGCCGACGACCCGGTAGGGCACCGCGGAGCGCACCAGGATTTCTTCAAGCGCACGGGTCTGCGCGTTGGTGCGGTAGAACACGGCCATGTCGCGGTAGGCCATGCCGGCTCGGTGCAGCACCTCGATCTCGTCGGAGACGAACTGGGCCTCGTCGTGGCCGGAATAGGCCGTGTAGCCCACGATCTTCTCGCCGTCGCCGCCCGCGCTCCACAGTTTCTTGTCTGTGCGGTCGAAGTTGTGGCCGATCACCGCGTTGGCGGCCGAGAGGATGTTCTGGGTCGAGCGGTAGTTCTGCTCGAGCAGGATCACCCTGGTGCCCGGGAAGTCGCGCTCGAACTCGCTGATGTTGCGGGTGTCCGCGCCGCGGAAGGCGTAGATCGACTGGTCGGAGTCGCCGACCACGGTGAGCGAGGCTCCCGGGATGCCGCCGGAGGCGTCGCGCAGGTTGCGCACGTGCACACCGGTCGCCTCCATCTCCTCGGCCAGGTCGGGCTCGACGGGACGGGTCAGCTCGCGCACGAGCGAGTACTGCGCGTGGTTGGTGTCCTGGTATTCGTCGACCAGGATGTGGCGGAACCGGCGCCGATAGAGGGCCGCGACCTTCGGGAACGCGCGGAACAGGTAGACCGTCTCGCCGATCAGGTCGTCGAAGTCGAGGGCGTTGGCCGCGCGCAGCCGGTGGGTGTACTGCCGGAAGATCTCGACGAACATGACCTCCTGCGGGTCGCTCATGTTCGCGTTGCGGGCGTAGGAGTCGGCGTCCGCGAGCTCGTTCTTGAGCTTGGAGATCTTCGCTGACGCATTGCCGGGCGTGAAGCCGAGCGTGTCGGCGTCGAGGGCCTTGATGATGCGCTTGAGCGTGACCTTGGTGTCGGCCGAGTCGTAGATGCTGAACGTGGCGGAGAGGCCCGCGCTTTCCGCTTCGCGGCGCAGGATGCGCACGCAGGAGGAATGGAAGGTGCTGATCCACATGCCGTCGGCCCCCTGGCCGAGGATCGCCCGCACCCGCTCGCGCATCTCCGCCGCGGCCTTGTTGGTGAAGGTGATGGCGAGGATCTGGCTCGGCCAGGCCTCGCGGCTCTCCAGCAGGCTGGCGATGCGGCGGGTGAGCACGCTGGTCTTCCCGGAGCCGGCGCCCGCGATGATCAGCAGCGCCGGTCCGCGGTACAGCACGGCCTCGCGTTGCTGGGGGTTGAGCCCTTCGAGCAGTGGACTCTCCCGGTCGCGCGGAGCCGCTCCGTCCAGGATGATGGGCATTGCGGAGGGAACCTGGCGGGCGGGCGTGTGGTCCGGGTCGGAGAGGGTCGTCATATCGCTCCCAATTCTAGGTGTTGCGTCTGACACCGCCCCGGTGCGGCGCAGCGCCCCGGTCAGTCCTCCGCGGCCAGCTCGTCCCGCACGAGCACCGCCAGGTCGGGGTGGTCGGCGAAGACCCCGTCGATCCCGGTGCCGAGGATGGTGCGGAACTCGGCCTGCCAGTTTCCGAAGTCGGCCCGCAGCCGCCCACGGCGGAACGTCTTCGCAAGGTACCGGTTCTCCGGGCGCAGCGTCCAGCAGTAAATCTCCAGGTCCGCGGCGTGCGCGGCGTCGACCAGGTCGGAGGCGCCGGAGACGTGACCGTCGGCATCCGTGGCCAGGATGAGCGATTTGGGCACGCTGATCCCGTCGACCGTGCCGCTCAGCCCGTAAAGCCCGGTGTCGGAGAGGTAGTCGGCGTAGTGGGGCGCTTTCGGCCCGAGCAGCGCGACCTCGTCGACGGGTTTGCCGCGCGCCTCGAGCAGGAAGACACGCTTGCCGTAGATGCCGCGCGCGTAGACCTTGTCGAGGAGGCTGCGCTCGAAGCTCTCGATGGTGAGGCGGCCGTCGCCGGCGTTCCAACCGGCGTCGTTGACCTCAGCGGCGAACAGCTCGTCGAGCGGAAGCCCGATCGACTCGAAGTAGGTGGCGTGCTTGAGCTCGGCGACGACGCCGATGGGCCGGCGCACCCGTCCGGAGAGCCGGTCCATCAGCTTGAACACGTCCCGCAGGCGCAGCAGGGGGAACCGGTCGTCGAAGGTGGCGCTTGCCTTCCGCACCTCGGGCAGGCGCTCCCGGGCGCGCAGGGTTCGCAGCTCGGCCCAGGTGAAGTCCTCGGTGAACCAGCCGGTGAGCCGGATGCCGTCGATCACCTTGGTCGCCCGGCGGCCGGCGAACTCGGGGTGCGCTGCGACATTCGTCGTCGCCCCGATCTCGTTCTCGTGGCGCACCACCAGTACACCGTCGCGGGTGGCGACGATGTCAGGCTCGACCGCGTCCGCGCCGAGAGCGACGGCCAGTTCGTAGGCGGAACGGGTGTGCTCTGGCCGGTAACCGCTCGCCCCGCGGTGACCGATCACAATCGGCTGCATTTGCCAACCCTACGCGTGCACCTGCCAGAATCGAGGCGATGACACCCTGGACCGTTCCACCGACCCGCCTGCACCGGTGGGGCAGCTACCGCGCCCGCTACGTGACCGGACTGACGCTGGTCGTGCTCGGGGTGCTTGCCACGAACTTCACCAGTACCTACAGCCTGTTCTTCCTGGCCATCGGCCCGCCGCTCCACGTGCTGGGTTGGCTGATTCTGCCGGGGGCGCTGTGGCGGCGGCTGACGGTTCTGGTTCCGGCCCTGCTCTGCAGCATCCTGCTGCTGGGCGGAGCCGATTTCAACGGTGTCTTCGCCGTGCTGCTGGCCTGCTGGCTGCTCGTGCGGCACCGCCCGTGGTTGAGCTACCTGGCCCTGATCCCGTCGATCACGATGAGTTTCCTGCTCAAGGACGCGCTGAACAATTACGACCAGAACTGGGTCGGCTATCTGGTCGGTTTCATCACCACGGCGGCCGCCTCCTGGCTCGCCTGGTGGCTGGCCGGCTGGTCGGAGGGGCGCCGCCCCCGGTCACCGCGAGTCGCAAACCTGAATACGGCGGATCCCCAGCAGATCTGAATAGAATCTAGGAACTGTCCAGCACTTACCGGTGTTGGCTCCGCTCTCTACGCACTTGATTGTGAGCTACGGCAACCATGGCATCCTCCAACCCCGCATTCTCCCGAAACGCCGCGTTCGGCGCTCCTGGCGCCACTGCAGGTGGCAAGGTGCTCTCCGACAGCGACCTGCAGGGCATGTTCAACGCTCCCTCCGCCGGTTCACAGGACACCGACCGGATGAGCTACGACGACACCATCCGCAAGACGGTGCTCAGCTTCGCCTTGCTGCTGGTGACCGCAGCAATCGGCTGGCTCGTCACCCCGGTGACGATGCTGCCGCTCATCGTCGGTGCGATCGCGGGTCTGGTCCTCGGACTGGTCAACGCGTTCAAAAAAGAGCCGTCGCCGCCCCTGATCCTCGCGTACGCCGCGGCCCAGGGCCTCTTCGTCGGTGGCATCTCGATCGTCTTCGAGCAGATCTACCCGGGTGTCGTCACCCAGGCCGTGCTCGCCACGCTCGTCGTCGTCGGCGTCACGCTGGCCCTCTTCGCCAGCGGCAAGATCCGCGCCTCCAAGAAGGCCACCAAGGTCTTCATGATCGCCATGATCGGCTACGGCGTGTTCTCGCTGATCAACTTCGGCATGATGGTCTTCGGCGCGACCGACAACGCGTTCGGTCTCCGCAGCGCCGAGATCTTCGGCATCCCGATCGGCCTCCTGATCGGCGTCCTCGCCGTGATCATGGCCGCGTACTCGCTGGTGCTCGACTTCGACTTCATCCAGCGCGGCGTCAACAACCGCATCCCCCGCAAGTACGGCTGGACCGGCGCCTTCGGCATCATGCTGACCGTGGTCTGGCTTTACGTCGAGATGCTCCGCATCTTCGCCATCGCCCGCGAGTAGCACCCACCCCGCCGCACGACCGCACGTAGAAAGGGCCGCCCCATCGGGGCGGCCCTTTCGTCGTCCTCACCCCCAAAGTTGCTTGTCCCTCAGCGATCGCGAGGCGGGGCGAGGGCGTGTCGCGGGGTGTCGAGTTAGGGGCGGCGGATGCCGGCCCCGGAGCGAAGCGGAGGGTCCGGCATCCGCCGCCCATTGTTTGAGCTGAGGAGCGACACGCCCACTCCCCGCGTCACAACCGGGAGCATTCCCCTACTCCCATTCGATGGTCCCCGGCGGCTTGGACGTGACGTCGAGCACGACGCGGTTCACCCCGTCCACCTCGTTCGTGATCCGGTTCGAGATCCGCGCCAGCAGGTCGTACGGCAGGCGGGTCCAGTCGGCCGTCATGGCGTCTTCCGACGACACCGGGCGCAACACGATCGGGTGCCCGTAGGTGCGGCCGTCACCCTGCACGCCCACGGACCGCACGTCGGCGAGCAGCACCACCGGGCACTGCCAGATCTCACGGTCGAGGCCCGCGGCGCTCAGCTCGGCGCGCACGATCGCATCCGCGTGGCGAAGCAGGTCGAGCCGGTCCTGGGTGATCGAGCCCACGATGCGGATGCCGAGGCCGGGTCCGGGGAACGGCTGGCGCTGCACGATCTCGGCCGGCAGTCCCAGCTCGGCGCCGATCGCGCGCACTTCGTCTTTGAACAGGGTGCGCAGCGGTTCGATCAATTCGAACTGCAGGTCTTCCGGCAGCCCCCCGACGTTGTGGTGGCTCTTGATGTTGGCGGTGCCGCTGCCGCCGCCGGACTCGACGACGTCCGGGTACAGGGTGCCCTGCACGAGGAAGCGGATCGGGTCTTCATTCGTTGCCGCCGCTTCCTTGATCAATTCGGCCTGAGCCTGCTCGAAGGTGCGGATGAACTCACGACCGATGATCTTGCGCTTGGTCTCCGGGTCGCTGACGCCCTCCAGCGCGGTCAGGAACCGCTCACGCACATCGACGGTGACCAGACGCACGCCGGTGGCCTTGACGAAGTCTTCCTCGACCTGACGGCGCTCGTCCTGGCGGAGCAGGCCGTGGTCGACGAACACGCAGACGAGCTGGTCGCCGATGGCCTTGTGCACGAGGGCAGCGGCCACAGCGGAATCGACTCCGCCGGAAAGCCCGCAGATGACCTTGCCGGTCCCGACCTGGGCCTGGATGCGGGCCACCTGTTCGGCGATGACGTTGCCGCTGTTCCAGTCGGCGGGGATGCCGGCGGCGCGGTGCAGGAAGTTCTCGAGCACGTTCTGGCCGAATTCGGAGTGCTTGACCTCGGGGTGCCACTGCACGCCGTAGAGCCGGCGCGTATCGTTCGCGAAGGCGGCGACCGGGGTGGAGCTCGTGGACGCGAGCACCGAGAAGCCGTCGGGGGCCTTCGACACGGAGTCACCGTGGCTCATCCACGCCGTCTGCTCGGCCGGCTGCCCGGCCAGCAGCGCGTTGCCGCTGTCGGTGACTCTGACCGGGGTCGCGCCGTACTCGCTCCGGCCAGTGCGGGCCACCTCGCCGCCAAGGGTCGTGGCCATCACCTGAAAGCCGTAGCAGATGCCCAGGATCGGGATGCCCAGGTCGAAGATGTCCGGGTCGAAGGTGGGGGCACCCTCGGAGTAGACGCTGGACGGCCCGCCGCTGAGCACGATGCCGAGCGGGTTCTTCTCCGCGACCTCGGCCGCGGTGATCGAGTGGGCCACGATCTCGGAGTAGACGGATGCCTCGCGCACCCGGCGCGCGATCAGCTGCGCGTACTGGGCACCGAAGTCGACCACCAAGACTGGGCGGGCGCCGGTCGAGGCGCTCACAGCGGTGCTCACGAGCGGGCCTCGGCCCCAGCGGCAGCGGCAGCGGCAGACGAGTCGGCGTGCGTCGCCAGGAAGGCGTTGACCTCGCGCGCGACGCGCACCTCGAGGAAGAAGGACAGGGTAGGAATGATGCCTCCGAGTGCGATCAGCAGAAACTTGGGGAATGACCAGCGCATCAGGCTCCAGAGCTGGAAGTCACTGAACAGGTAGAGCACGTACAGCCAGCCGTGCACGATCAGGATGCCGGTGCTCAGGTTGAATGCGGTCACCGAGTCCCGGGCGACGAGGGCGATGATCCCGTTCGGGCCGCCGACTTCGATTTCGAGCTGCAGCACGAACTTCAGGAAGACCTCGACGCAGAGCAGCAGCAGGAAGACACCGGTGATGACCGAGGAAACCTTGTAGAGCCGGAGCGCACCGGGGATTTTGGGGATGTCGGCAGGCTTGGGGTCAAGTGGCATGAGCCAATTCTAGACGGCCTCCGCCGCGTCGATGGCGGCCTGCTCCTGCTGACGCTCCCAGTCGTCCCGAACCAGGCGGTACCAGAGGAACACCGCGAACCCGGCGAAGACTGCCCACTCGAGGGCGTAGAAGATGTTCAGCCAGTTGACCGATGCGTCGTTGCCGGGCACGGGCGAGTCGATCACGGTGAGGTTCGCGGCAGCATCCGTGTCGACGATGTAGCCGGCGTAGACGGACTGGTCGGTGAAGTCCGCCCACCGGTTGATCAGCGCGGCGGTGGAGACCGTGGTCTGGGTGCGCGGGTCGCTGTCCTCGTCCGGCACGACGGGAGCCTCGGAGGGAACGAAGCGGCCGGTCACCGTCTGCTGCTGCGCGGCGGCCTGCGCCGAGAGCGCCTCGATCGCCGACCTGGCCTCCTCCTCGGTGGCGGCCCAGCCGCGAGCCACGGCGATGGTGGAGACGGGCACGGATGCCGTTTCCACCGTCGACAAGCGGCTCACCACCCAGAAACCGCTGTCGCCCCCGTTGAGGCGTTCGCTGATCAGCACGTCGTCCCCCGGCACGAAGGAGCCGTCCACGGTGACCAGCTGGCCGGTCGCTGACTCGCGCGGCGGCCCGTCCGGCGACACCGCCTCGTGGAGCGGCTGCACGGTCTCGGTGCTGCGCTCCACGACTTCGCCGGACGCGATGGCGCGTTCGAGCTGCCACCGGCCGAGCAGGGCGAAGGCCGCGGCGATCGCGAGCGCCAGCAGCAGCGCGATCAGCCAGCGCGGCCGGAGCATGGTTGTGATCATGAGTAGTCCCCTGAAGCGGTGTCACGCGCCGGCTTGTCGACCTGGCCGGTTTCGGCCGGGCGCCGGCCGGAGATGAAGTCGAGCATGGAGTCCGGGGCCGCGGACGCCGGTCCGTCGGCCGCGGCGGCGTCTGCCTCCGAGTCGGCGGTCGCGTCGGCAGGCGCCATGGCCGGCACTGCGCCGGGTGCCGCGGCGGCCGGGCGCTGGCGGTGGTCGGCGAGGAGACGGTCGGCGGCGCGTTGGGCATCCGTGCCGGTGTCGGCGGCGGTGGCCGCCTCGACCAGGGCGATTTCCTCCGCCAGCATCACGTCGTGGGCGCGTTTCCGGGCCGGGACGGCGTTCCGGCGTCGCCGCAGGGCCGCGCCGATCTTCTCGGAGTTCGCCGCGAAGAGCGGCCCCAGGATCGCCATCGTGAGCACGTAGAGGCCGGCGAAGGGCTGCAGCCGCTGGTCGAGACCAGCGGTCACCGACAGGGTTGCCAGGATCAGCGTGAACTCGCCGCGGTTGACGAAGATGGCCGCGGTGTTGAGTCCCTCCCGCGGGCCCATGCCGTGCAGTTTCGCCATCAGCATTCCCGAGATCAGGCTGAGCACGAAGGTCATGCCGACGGCCGCAAACACGATGGTGATCACCGACCCGAATTCGGCCACGTTCAGCGCGAGGCCGAAGTTGAGGAAGAAGAAAGCCCCAAACACGTCGCGCAGGGGCACGGCGACGCGCTCGATCCGGCCGCGGTACGTGCTCGCGCCGAGCACCACCCCGATCAGGAAGGCCCCGATCGCATCCGTCACGCCGATGATCTCACCGATCCCGGCGAAGAGCACCGCGAGTCCGAAGAAGAGGATGGTGAACAGTTCGTCGTCCTTGGTGCGCATCAGCCGGGAGACGACTTTGGCGCCCCAGCGGGCCACCGAGAACATCACGACGAGAAAGAGGAAGGCGATGCTCAGTTGCAGCACGATCGGCCAGGCCTCGGTCTTGCCGCTGAGCACGACGGAGACGATCGCCAGGTAGACCGCGATGAAGATGTCGCCGACGACGGTCACGCCGAGGATCATCGGAGTTTCCTTGTTGGCAAGCCGGCGCAGTTCGATCAGGAGCTTGGTGATGATGGCGCTCGAGGAGGTGCCGGTCATTCCGGCGATCACGAGGGCCTCCCGGCTGCCCCAGCCGACCATCAGGCCGAACGCGAAGCCGACTCCCATGTTGATCAGAACGTAAGAGCCGCCGGAAATCAGAAGTTTTCCGGCGTCGCCGAAGAACGCCTCCTGGTCGAATTCGAGGCCGAGGCTGAACAGGAGCAGGATCAGCCCGAAAATGGCGATCAGTTCGATGTCCGCCGACTGGAAGTCCAGCGGGAACCAGCCGGTGTTCGGGCTGGCCAGGAGCCCGACAATCATGTAGATGGGGATGGACGGCAGCCCGATCAGCTTTCCGGCACGACCGAGGAGATAGGCAACGACGAGCAGGATGCCAAGAGTGATGAGGTCTTCGCCGAGTTGCATGAACTAGCCCCCGGGCGGCGCGTCGACGGACTTGGCCTTAACCTCGCCGGTGCGGAAGAAGGCGAAGGCCTTCGCGACCTTCTCGGGCGAGCCGGCGACGACGAGCGTGTCGCCGGGGAAGACACGGAAGTCGTGGGCGGGCGCCGGGTTCGCGGACTCCCCGCGGACGACGGCCACGACCGTCAGACCGGCTATGCCGCGGTCGGCGGGGTTGCCGAGCGCCTGGCCGGCGATGTGGTCTTCGTAGTCGACGGTGAACCAGTCGATGCTGAGGCCGGGGATCTGGTCGAGCGCGGTGAGCGACTCGGTGATCTGGGTGCCGCCGAGGAGCTCGGCGAGTGTGTGCGCTTCGTCTTCGTTCAGCCGCAGGGACACCTTGGCGGCGTCGGGGCCGCCCTCGTCGTCCGCGAAGGTGATGAGGTCGCTGTGCCCCGAGCGGTGGGCGATGACGCCCACTTTGCCGCCGTCATCCGTGATGAAGGTGTGCAGCACTCCCACCCCGGGAAGTTTGACCCGCCGAACGTCAACCATGGTGCAACTCCTGAGGTTTGTGGGCAGTCAGCCCAGTCTACCGGAGCGAGTTTGCGTGCCTCCCGCCCGCTGTCGCGCCGCCAGCCCCGCGGCCCCGCGGCCCGCCGCCGCGCCGCCGCGCCGCCCATTGCTCTCACCAACTCGACGGAGATTTTGCTCTCGAAGGCGCTGTCGGGCGCTTTCTGCCCCGCACGGGCCAAAATCTCCGTCGAATTGGTACGGGCTGGGGCTGAGTGTCTGGCGGATGCCCGAACCACAAAGGCGCTGCGGCACATCCGCTCGGTGTTGCGGCTAACGCAGGAGATCCGTCCGGCCGGGCCCGGGCACCCGCACGAGTTCCGCTCTGGTCCGTGTCGGGCGGGCAGCCCAGGCGACGGATGTCCTGAGTTGGCCACACGCGTGCGCTCGGACGGCCCAACCAATTCGACGGAGATTTGGCTCTGAACGGCGCTGTCGGGCATTTTTCAGGCCCCACAGGGCAGAATCTCCGTCGAATTCGTTCACGCACCGGCGGGGTGCGAGCGGACAAGCGGAGGCAGGGAGTGGACGCCGGGCGAGGGTGCCGGGCGAGGGTGCCGGCGGGCGGCTCCTATTTCGTGGCGGCGATGTCCGGAGCCTCGAGCCGCACGCGGTCGGCGGACTCGTCGTCGGGCTGCTGCTGCGACGCGCGTTCCGCCGCCACCCGCTTGAGGTAGGTGCCCACTTCGCGCGTCTCCCGGGCTTCGTCCCAGCCGAGCACCCCGGCCATCAGCCGCGCGGCCACGGGCGCCGCCGAGACGCCGCGGTCCCAGGCCTCGATCGAGATGCGAGTGCGGCGAGCCAGCACGTCCTCGAGGTGCAGGGCGCCCATATGCGTGGCCGCGTACACGACCTCCGCCTCGATGTAGTCGTCGGCCCCCGGCAGCGGGTCCGCCAGTGACGGGGTCTTGCGGATCAGATCGAGAAGCTCGTCGGTCAGGGTGCCGTAGCGGTTCAGCAGGTGCTCGACGCGGACGGTGTGCAGGCCGAACGCCCGCGCGATCCGGCCGCGCTTGTTCCAGGCGGCCTGGTAGCCCTCGGCGCCGAGCAGCGGGATCTCCGCCGTGGTGGAGGCCGGGACCCGTTCGTCGAAGGCGTCGACGGCCGCATCGATCGCATCCTTCGCCATCACCCGGTACGTGGTCCACTTTCCGCCCGCGATCACCACCAGGCCGGGCACGGAGTGTCCGACGAGGTGTTCGCGGGACAGCTTCGAGGTGCTCTCCGACTCCCCGGCCAGGAGCGGCCGCAGGCCGGCGTAGACTCCCTCGACGTCCTCCCGGGTCAGCGGCACCCGGAGCACGGCGTTCACGTGTTCGAGCAGGTAGTCAATGTCAGCGGCGGTGGCGGCCGGGTGCGCCTTGTCCAGATGCCAGTCCGTGTCGGTCGTGCCGATCAGCCAGTGTCGTCCCCAGGGGATCACGAACAGGACGCTCTTCTCGGTGCGCAGCAGCAGCCCCATGGCCGACTGGAACCGGTCCCGGGGCACGACCAGGTGGATGCCTTTCGATGCGCGCACCTTGAACGTGCCGCGTTCGCCGACCATGCGCTGCGTGTCGTCGGTCCAGACCCCGGTGGCGTTCACGACCTGCCGGGCCCGCACCTCGAACCGTTCATCGGTCTGCAGGTCGTGGGCGTGCACGCCGACCACCCGCTCACCCACCTTGATGAATCCTTCGACCCGCACCCGGCTGGCCGCGTGCGCCCCGTAGAACGACGCGGTGCGCACGAGCGAGGCCACGTAGAGCGCGTCGTCGACCTGCCCGTCGTAGTACGTGATGCCGCCGACGATCGTGTCGGTGTTCAGGCTGGGCAGAAGCCCCTTCACCTGCCGCTTGGACAGGTGGCGGTGGTGCGGCACACCGGGGGCGCGCCCGCCGGTATACGAAAACAGGTCGTAGAGGAGCATGCCGGCGCCCACGTAGAAGCGCTCGGTGACGCGCTTCCTGAGCGGGTACAGGAACCGCACCGGCTTCACCAGGTGCGGGGCGATGCGCTGCAGGAGCAGGCCACGCTCCGTCAGAGCCTCGCGCACCAACCGGAAGTCGGCCTGTTCCAGGTAGCGGATGCCGCCGTGCACCAGCTTGGACGACCGGCTCGACGTTCCCGACGCCCAGTCCCTGGCCTCGAGGATTCCCACGCTCAGGCCGCGGGTGACCGCGTCCAGGGCGGCTCCGGTGCCGACGATGCCGCCGCCGACCACGAGGATGTCGAGCTCTTTGCCCTTCAGCCGTTCGAGGGCCGCAGCTCGTTCCTCCGGACCCAGTTTCGTGGATCGCGACGCCGAATTACCTGATGCCATGTGCTCACTCCCATTCCAGATGGTGTGGTGCTTACCTGACGCTAATTCATACCGACGCTAGTTCACTCGGTGCGGCGCGACAACCGTCTAATTCCCCCGGTACGGGGCGACGACCACATCGACGCGCTGGAATTCCTTCAGGTCGGAGTAACCGGTGGTCGCCATCGACCGGCGCAGCGCGCCGACGAGGTTCGCGGTGCCGTCGGCGATCGGCGTCGGGCCGTACAGGATGGTCTCGAGCGGCGCCAGGGCGCCCACCGCGACCCGCTTGCCGCGGGGCAGCTTCGAGTGGTGCACCTCGGCACCCCAGTGGAAGCCGCCGCCGGGGGCATCCGTCGCTCGGGCCAGCGCGGTGCCGAGCATGACGGCGTCGGCGCCGCAGGCGATGGCCTTGACGATGTCGCCGGAGGTGTTGAGGCCGCCGTCAGCGATGACGTGCACGTAGCGTCCACCGGACTCGTCCATGTAGTCCCGGCGGGCACCGGCGACATCGGCCACGGCCGTGGCCATGGGCGCGTGGATGCCGAGGGAGGCGCGCGTGGTCGAGGCCGCGCCGCCGCCGAAGCCGACGAGCACGCCGGCCGCACCCGTGCGCATGAGGTGCAGGGCCGCGGTGTAGGTCGCCGCCCCGCCCACGATCACGGGTACGTCGAGTTCGTAGATGAACTTCTTGAGGTTGAGGGGTTCCTGGTTCTGCGAGACGTGCTCGGCAGAAACGGTGGTTCCGCGGATGACGAACAGGTCGACGCCGGCGGCGACGACGGTCTCGTACAATTCCTGCGTGCGCTGCGGCGACAGGGCGCCGGCCACAGTCACGCCGGCCGCGCGGATCTCCGCGAGGCGGGCGGTGACGAGCTCGGGCTTGATCGGCTCGGAGTACATCTCCTGCATGCGCGCGGTGGCCCGGTCGGCGGGCAACTCGCGGATCTCGGCGAGGAGCGGCTCGGGGTTGTCATAGCGGGTCCAGAGGCCCTCGAGGTCGAGCACGCCCACGCCGCCGAGCTGACCCATCATGATGGCCGTCTGCGGGGACACCACGGAGTCCATCGGCGCCGCGAGGAACGGGATCGAGAATTGATACGCGTCGATGGTCCAGTCGACCGACACATCCTCCGGGTCGCGGGTGCGCCGGCTGGGCACAATCGCGATGTCGTCGAAGGCGTACACGCGGCGGGCGCGCTTGGAGCGGCCGATCTCGATTTCCATGATTTTAGTTTAGGTGCCGCGGCGCTCCTCGACGACGGATGCCGCGGGGTGCATCCTGAGGTGATGGACGTCACCGCCGACCCTCTCTCCCTCCTGCGCGAGCGCACCAGCATGAAATGGCGCAGTTTTCCCGCCGATGTGCTGCCGCTCTTCGTCGCCGAGTCCGACTTTCCGCTCGCCGAACCCATCCGGGACGCGTTGACAGCGGCGGTGCGGCGCAGCGACACCGGGTATGTCGCACCGGTCAACGGGCTTGGCGCGGCCTTCGCGGGATTCGCCGGTCGCCGCTGGGGCTGGCAGGTCGACCCGGAGCAGGTGACCACCACGACGGATGTCAGCGTGGCCATCGTGGAGACCCTGCGAATGCTGATCAGGCCCGGCGACCGGGTTGTGATCACTCCCCCGGTCTACCCGCCGTTCTTCGACCTCGTGCCCGAGGCCGGCGGGGTGCCGCACGCCGTGCCACTCCTCGCCGGTCAGACCGGCTGGACCCTCGACCTGAACGGCCTCGAGCGCGCCTTCCAATCGGGCGTGCGCTGCGTGCTGCTCTGCAACCCGCACAACCCGATCGGGCATCCGCACACCGTCCAGGACCTCACGGCGCTGTCCGGGCTCGCCGCCCACTACGGCGTCACGGTCGTCAGCGACGAGGTCCACGCCCCTCTGACCTACACCAACGCCGCTTTCACGCCCTACCTCACCGTCTCCACCGAGGCCGCCGACCACGGCGTCTGCGTGACGAGCGCGAGCAAGGCCTGGAACCTGGCCGGCCTCAAATGCGCGCTTCTCGTCACCGCCGGCGAACGGATGCGCGCCGAGCTCGCCGCCCTGCCCCAGGAGGTGTCTTGGCGCACAAGCCAGTTCGGGCTGATCGCCGGCATCGCGGCGTTCCGCGACGGGGAGCCGTGGCTGGACGGGGTGATCGCGGCCCTCGACGACAATCGGCGCGAGCTCGCCGCGCTGCTCGACGCGCAACTGCCCGGGGTCGGCTACCGGCAGCCAGGGGCCGGCTACCTGGCCTGGCTTGACCTGCGGAGCCTCGGCTGGGGTGACGACCCGGCGCTGGTCGCACTCGAGCAGGCCCGGGTCGCGCTCAGCCCCGGCCCGATGTTCGGCGAACCGGGCCGGGGCTTCGCGCGTCTCAACTTCGGGTGTTCACCTGAGGTGCTCGCGGAAGCGGTCTCCCGGCTGGCCGCGGCCGCCTAGTCGCCCTCGAGTACGGTCAGCGGCGGTAGTTGGGCGCCTCGACCACGATCTGCACGTCGTGCGGGTGCGACTCCTTGAGCCCGGCGGACGTGATCCGAACGAACTTACCCTTCTGTTTGAGCTCGTCGATCGTGCGCGCGCCCACGTAGAACATGGACTGGCGCAGGCCGCCGATCAGCTGGTAGGCCACGGCGGACACCGGTCCGCGATACGGGACCTGGCCCTCGATGCCTTCCGGGATGAGTTTGTCGTCGGAGGGGACATCCGACTGGAAGTAGCGGTCCTTGGAGTAGGAGGTCTTCGTGCCGCGGCTCTGCAGCGCGCCGAGCGAGCCCATGCCGCGGTAGGTCTTGAACTGCTTGCCGTTGACGAAGACGAGCTCGCCGGGGCTCTCGTCACAGCCGGCGAGCAGGGAGCCGAGCATGACGGTGTCCGCGCCGGCGACCAGCGCCTTGGCGATGTCGCCGGAATACTGCAGCCCGCCGTCGGCGATGACCGGGATGCCGGTCTCCCGGGCCGCGAGCGACGCCTGGTAGACGGCGGTGATCTGCGGCACGCCGACGCCGGCGACGATGCGGGTGGTGCAGATCGAGCCGGGGCCGACCCCGACCTTGATCGCGTCGGCGCCGGCGTCGATGAGGGCCTGGGCGCCGGAGCGGGTGGCCACGTTGCCGCCGATCACGTCGACCCCCTCGAAGGCAGAGTCGGACTTCAGGCGACGGATGATCTCGAGCACCCCGGCGCTGTCGCCGTTGGCGGTGTCGACCACGAGCACGTCGACGCCTGCCTCGAGAAGTGCGGTGGCGCGCTGCCAGGCGTCGCCGAAGAAGCCGATGGCCGCGCCGACGCGCAGTCGTCCGGCATCGTCCTTGGTGGCGAAGGGGTATTCCTCGCTCTTGTCGAAGTCCTTGACCGTGATCAGGCCCGTCAGGCGGCCGTGGTCGTCGACGAGGGGAAGCTTCTCGATCTTGTGGGTGGCGAAGATGGCGACGGCGTCCATCGGGGCCATGCCGACCTTGCCCGTGATCAGCGGTGCCGTCGTCATCACCTCGCGCACCCGGGTCGTGTGCTTTTTGGTGGTGGAGACGAACCGCATGTCCCGGTTTGTGATGATGCCCACGAGCACGCCGTCGGCGTCGACGACGGGAAGACCGCTGATCCGGTACTGCCCGCAGAGGGCGTCGACCTCCGCAACGGTGGCGTCGGGCGAAGTTGTTACCGGATTGGTAATCATGCCGGATTCGCTGCGTTTGACGAGGTCGACCTGCTCGGCCTGGTCCGCGATCGAGAGGTTGCGGTGCAGCACGCCGAGGCCACCCTCACGGGCCATCGCGATGGCCATCCGGGTCTCGGTGACGGTGTCCATCGCGCTGGACAGCAGCGGCGTGGCCACGCTGATCCGGCGCGTCAACCGAGACATTGTCTCGGCTTCACTGGGAATGACGTCGGTGTGCCCCGGAAGAAGAAGGACGTCATCGTACGTAAGCCCGGTGAAACCGAACGGATCTGGCTGATCCATGAAACCCCTTTTAACAATGCAGGAAAGTGGAGAAAACGCGGCCATCCAACTCGATTACCGGCTTCTCAATGTTAAGCGACGTTGCGCTCTGCGCATTCCTCAGCAGAGAATCTAGGGAGTGTCGGCCGTCGTCGGAACATATGCGACATAATCTTCACTTACTGTCAACAAAGATGTTGGTAGGTGAGACCCGGGGCACGCTCGGTCACAGACCCAACGGTGCCGCCATGGAGGTGCAGTGAATTCCCCTGAAGCTGTTCGCAGATTCTCACCCAGAATGCTGGTGATCTTTCTCGGCCTGCTCTTCGCAGCCCTGACTATGTCCACATTCGCCACCGTCTCGGCCAGTCCGGCTCATGCCGACGAGGTCGGAACCGACGAGTACGAGTTCGTACTCACCGGCAATGTGCAGTTCGACCAGAAACCGCTCGACAATGTGCTGATCACCGTCGAGGGGGCCGGCTATGAAGCATCCGTGGAAACGGGTGCCGACGGCAAGTGGAAGGTCGGCGTGCCCGAGAAGGCCGCCTACACCGTCACCCTCGATGAGGAGACCCTCCCCGAGGGCGTCGTCGTCGCCAAGGGCGGCAGCGTGATCGAGGCGGAATTCGCGCTCACGAAGGTGAAGTCGGTCAACTTCTTCCTCGGTGAGGGCACGCGCACGACGGTGAGCTTCTTCGACCAGTTCATCAATCGGTTCGTCAACGGGCTGAACTTCGGTCTGCTCCTGGCCCTCGCCGCGATCGGACTGTCCCTGATCTTCGGCACCACCGGGCTGAGCAACTTCGCGCATGCGGAGATGATCACCTTCGGCGCGCTGATGTCCCTCCTCTTCTCGGTCACGCTCGGCCTGCCGATCTGGCTGGCGATCATCATCGCCGTCGCGCTGAGCGCGGGCTTCGGCTGGAGCCTAGACGCGGTGATCTGGAAGCCGCTGCGCCGCAAGGGCGTCGGTCTGATCCCACTGATGATCGTGAGCATCGGCCTCTCGCTCGCCCTGCGCTACCTGTTCCAGATCTTCGTCGGCGGCGGAACGAGCCAGCTTCCGGGATCCGGCCTCGCCGACATGCAGCTGGGTCCGATCCGGCTCTCGATGATCGACGTGGCCAGCATGGGCATCAGCATCGTGGTGCTGTTGGCCGTTTCCTACTTCCTGTTGCGCACCCGCATCGGCAAGGCCACCCGCGCGGTCTCCGACAATCCCAGCCTGGCCTCGGCCAGCGGGATCGACGTCGACGGCGTCATCCGGATCGTCTGGGTGCTCGGTGGGGCCCTCGCCGGCCTCAGCGGAATTCTGTGGGCCTACTTCCGCCCGGGCGTCAGCTGGGATATGGGTTTCCAGATCCTGCTGCTCGTCTTCGCGGCCGTGACCCTCGGCGGTCTCGGCACCGCTTTCGGCGCCCTGATCGGTTCGATCATCGTCGGCCTGTTCGTCGAACTGTCGACGCTGTGGCTTCCCTCCGACCTTAAATACGTCGGTGCACTTGTCGTGTTGATCCTGGTGCTGCTGCTTCGGCCGCAAGGCATCCTGGGTCGCAAAGAGAGAATTGGCTAGAAGGGCATCCGATGATCGACTGGGGAGCAATCTTTAGCAACGCAGCCGTCGAGCTGATCAGCCCGACCACCGCCGCCTACGCCCTCGCGGCTCTCGGGCTGGCGATCCACTTCGGATACACCGGCCTCCTGAACTTCGGCCAGGCCGGCTTCATGGCCCTCGGAGCCTACGGGTTCGCCATCTCCACCCTCAGCTTCGGTTTCCCCGTCTGGGGTGCTGTGCTGGTGGGGGTCGGCGCATCCGTCGTTTTCGCCCTGGTCCTGGGCATCCCGACGCTCCGCCTGCGCGCGGACTACCTCGCGATCGTGACGATCGCGGCGGCCGAGATCGTGCGCCTCCTGTTCACGACGAACACGTTCCAGTCCATCACGGGTTCCGCGAACGGCCTGAGCGGCTACAAGGGCGGTTTCGCCGGCCTCAACCCGATCCCGGAGGGGCGCTACGGCTTCGGCCCCTTCGAGTACAACGAGTACGACTGGTGGCTGCGCATCGTGGCCTGGTCGATCGTGGCCCTCGCCTGCCTGTTCACCTGGCAGATCATGCGCAGCCCGTGGGGTCGCGTGATCAAGGGAATCCGTGAAGACGAGGATGCTGTGCGCGCGCTCGGCAAGAACGTCTACTCCTACAAGATGCAGTCTCTGATTCTCGGTGGCGTGTTCGGCACGATCGCCGGAATGATCTTCGTGCTTCCCCGTGCGGTGGTGCCCTCGAATTATCAGACGTCCCTGACGTTCTTCATCTACGCGATCCTCCTGCTCGGCGGCGCGTCGACGATTCTCGGGCCGGTCATCGGCTCGATGGTCTTCTGGGTTCTGCTCTCCTTCTTCTCCGGGTTCATCGCCCGAGCGGTGGAGGCAGGCTGGATCCCGTTCATCACCAGCATCCAGGCCGGCCAGCTGCGCTTCATCCTGGTCGGAGTGGCGATCATGCTTATAGTCATCTTCAGACCGCAAGGCATCTTCGGAAACAAGAAGGAGTTGGCCTTTGTCAAATAACACCGTTCCCAGCAACAAGCCGGTCAAGTCGACCGACCTGCACATCGGCGAGGCCGAACCGGGCTGCAAGAAGCGCGACCCGATCCTGGTTGCCGACGGCGTGAGTCGAACCTTCGGCGGGCTCAAGGCCGTCGACGTCGACCACGTCGAGATCCCGCGCGGCGCCATCACGGCGCTGATCGGGCCCAACGGAGCCGGCAAGACCACCCTGTTCAACCTGCTGACGGGCTTCGACAAGCCTGACACCGGGTCGTGGACCTTCGAGGGTCGCCCCCTGTCGGGGATGCCCGCGTTCAAGGTGGCCCGGATGGGCCAGGTGCGCACTTTCCAGCTCACCAAGGCGCTCGGCCTGCTGACCGTCATGGACAACATGCTGCTCGGCGCCAAGGGCCAGGCCGGCGAGAACCTGTTCCGGGCGATCTTCCCCTTCTTCTGGGCCAAGCAGGAGGAGGCGAACAGGGTGCGGGCCCTCGATATCCTCGAACGGTTCAAGCTCGACACCAAGAAGGACGACTACGCCGCCAGCCTCTCCGGCGGGCAGCGCAAGCTGCTCGAGATGGCACGGGCGCTGATGAGCGAGCCGAGCCTGGTGATGCTCGACGAGCCGATGGCCGGGGTGAACCCGGCACTGACGCAGTCGCTACTGGACCACATCCTCAACCTGAAGGCGGAGGGCATGACGGTTCTGTTCGTCGAACACGACATGCATATGGTGCGCCACATCGCCGACTGGGTCATCGTGATGGCCGAAGGCCGCGTGGTCGCCGAGGGCGACCCGCACGAGGTGATGCGTAACCCCGCCGTGATCGACGCCTACCTGGGTCAGCACCACGACGAGGACCTCGGCGAGGATCCGGCCGCCGAAACAGAACGTGTGGAAGCCATTAAGGAGTTGCTCGATTGACGAACACCAGCCCTGCCGCCGCGCCGGCTTACACGCCCACCGGGCAGCCCGTCGTCGAGGTCAAGACGGTGACGGCCGGCTACCTGCCGGGCGTCAACATCCTCAACGCCTGCTCCCTGACCGCCTACGACGGCGAGCTGATCGGGATCATCGGCCCGAACGGCGCCGGCAAGTCCACGCTGCTCAAGTCGATCTTCGGCCAGGTCAAGGTTCGGGAGGGTGAGATCCTGCTTCGCGGCGAGAACATCACCAACCTCAAGGCGAACAAGCTCGTGGCCAAGGGTGTCGGTTTCGTGCCGCAGACGAACAACGTCTTTCCCACGCTCACGATCCAGGAGAACCTGGAGATGGGCATGTTCCTGAAGCCGAAAGGCCTGACCGAACGCCTCGAGTTCGTCACGGAGATCTTCCCGGAGCTCGGGAAGCGTCTGCAGCAGCGCGCCGGATCGCTGTCCGGCGGGGAACGCCAGATGGTGGCCATGTCGCGGGCGCTGATGATGGGCCCGCACGTACTGCTGCTCGACGAGCCGAGCGCAGGCCTCTCCCCCGTGCGCCAGGATGAGGCGTTCCTGCGTGTCAAGGAGATCAACAAGGCCGGCGTGACCACGATCATGGTGGAGCAGAATGCGCGCCGGTGCCTGCAGATCTGCGACCGCGGTTACGTGCTCGACCAGGGCCGTGACGCCTACACGGGCACCGGCCGCGAGCTGCTGAACGATCCCAAGGTGATCGGCCTCTACCTCGGCACCCTCGGCCAGGACGACTAGCCGGAGCCGCCCGCACCGACTGCACGCCCCGCACGACGAAGCGGCGCCCGAGATCTTCGGGCGCCGCTTCCGCGTGTCCGGTGCTCCGTGTCCGGTGACGCCGCTCGTGTCCGGAAGAGGGGCGTCACCGGGTGACGTCCGTCACCGGGCGCACGAAGAAGGGCCCCGACCGAAGTCGGGGCCCTTCCAGATCGGATGCCGGTCAGCGACGAATCGTGACTAGTTGATGCGCTTGTACGTGTTGTCTTCGAGGTACTCGTAGACGCCGATGGTTGCCTCGGTCGGGTCGCCGTTCTCATCGAACGTCACCGGGCCGGAGAAGCCGTCGTAGTTGACCTGGTCGCCGGCCGCGAGGGCCTTAGCCGCCGCGGTGAAGTCGGAGACCGTGGTGCCGTCGCCGGTTCCCCCAGAGACCTGGCGGAGGTGCTTGGAGATGGCCTCACCCGAGACATCGTTGGCCGCGTAGGCAGCCAGCGCGACGAGCATGACGGCGTCGTAAGACTCTGCCGCGTAGCTGAAGTCGGTCAGGGTGGGGTCGATCTCCTTGAGACGATCGGTGAAGTCGCCGAGGGTTCCCACGTCGAGGCCGGGCAGCGTGCCCTTGGCACCGGTGATGATGCCGGCGTCGAAGTCCTTGCTGTAGTCGGACAGGTTGCCGTCCACGAAGTACAGGTTGCCACCGGGGTAGCCGGAGCCGACCAGTGCGGGGGTGATGACCTTGGCTTGGTCGAACGTGATCAGGGCGATCGCGTCGGGGTTGGCGGCAGTCACTTCGGAGATCTGAGCGGCGAAGTTGGAGTCACCCTCGTTGAACAGGGACGTGGCGACGACCTCGCCGCCCGCAGCCTCAAAGGCGGTCGTGGTGGACTCGGCCAGGCCGGTGCCGTACGAGTCGTTGAGCACGATCAGGCCGAGGGTGCTGTTGCCGTCGTCGGCGATCTGGGTGCCCAGGACTTCACCCTGCAGCAGGTCGGACGGGGCGGTGCGCCAGTAGAGGTCCTTGTCGGCGTACTTCGTGAAGTCCGCCGAGGTGTTGGCCGGGGAGAACTGCACGACGCCCGCGCCGGTGATCTGGTCGATCACGGTCTTGGAGACGCCGGAGGATGCCGCGCCGATGATGGCGGAAACCTTCTGCGAGAGAAGGTCGGTCACCGAACCGGTCGCGGTGTCCGTCGTGGTGTCGCCGGAGTCACGGAAGATGGCCTCAACGGTCAAGCCGAGGTTCGCGTCGTTGATGTCCTTGACGGCCAGGGCGACGCCGGCTTCTTCGGGCGGGCCGAGGAAGGCCAGGGCACCACTCTGGGGAAGGATGGTGCCGATCTTCAGGGTCAGGTCGCGGTCGCCGGCCGTGATGGCCTGGGCGTCTCCGCTCGCGGCGGGGGCTTCCGATGCAGCCGGCTCAGCGGTGTTGCTGCTGCAGCCGGTGAGCAGAAGTGCACTGACGCCCACCAGGGCGACTCCAGTGACGACTGCCCGAACTGAACGGGAGGCCGAGGCCTTCGCGAATACGCTCATGTTGCTCCTTGGGACTAGGAATGAGAAATGACAGCGGTCGATTGACTGCCGTTCTGTCACATTATTGACAGGAATCGCGCGAAACAAGAAAACCGTGTTACATCCGTGTAACGCAGACCAAATCGTTACGATCGGCGGCCGGTGACGCCCTGATAGGCGATCTGTTGCGCATCGGCCAGCGCGGCCGCACATTCTCCCCAGGATGCGCAGGCGAACGCCCCGGTACTGACCTGGTCGAGAGCGGGCCTGATCGACGCCGCACCGTCGTCTCCGGCCCGTGCTGCGGCCAGGGCGCTCAGGACGACTCCGTCATAGGCTTCACCGCCGCCGGCAGTGTCGACCAGCCCTGGATCGAGGGTGCGCAGGCGCGCAGCGAAGCCGTCACTGGCGGCCAGCGGCGTGCCCCCGTTCGCGAAGTCGCCGAGCCACAGCAGTACCACCGGCGCCGCCGCGACGGTGGCGGCCAGATCGCCCGGCATAGGAACGGAGGCGTCCCACAGCACGACGTCGACGCCACGGGCCAACAAGTCGGTCAGCGACGTCGCCGGGTCGACGGCGGAGTCGCGGTGGATGATCTCGATCGGAGTGCCGAGAATGCGGCCCTGCTCGGTGATCTCGCGGGCGGCCAGTTCGGAGCCGGCCACCTGTGCCGCACCACTGGCCGCCGACGGGCCCGTCATGGGGAACAGGGTTCCGAGGCGCACGGTCCCGTCACCGGACGGAGCCAGCACGACGGACGCGGCGGCAGCGGGCTCGACTACGGGCGGCGCGACCTCAGCCCTACATCCGGACAGCAGGAGCACGCAGGCGAGCGCCCCGACGAGGAGGACGGGCAGGGAAGTCGACGCAGTGCGCATCCGGTGTCCTTTCACGTACGAAGTGCGTCCCTGAGCGTAGCGGGGCTCAGACCGGTTCAAGGGACGCACGCCGGGGCGCGCGTCCGGTGAGGACCATGTCGGTCGTGAGAAGGACCAGCGCCACCCAGACCAGTGCGAAACCGACCCAGCGCTCGGGCGGCATGGGCTCGAGCAGCACGAAGACGCCGACCAGGAACTGCAGGATCGGAGCGAAGTACTGGATCAGACCCATGTAGGTCAGAGGCAGGCGCCGGGCCGCGGCGGCGAAGAACAACAGCGGCACGGCGGTCACAACACCTGCTGCCAGCAGCCCCACGGTATGCCAGGTGGACACGCTTCCAAAGGTGAGACCGGAGGCGGCGGCCACCACCATCAGCTGCACCACGGCGATGGGTGCGAGCCAGACCGTTTCCAGGGTGAGTCCGGCGACAGCATCGACGTCACGGCCGACCCTTTTCTTGATCAAACCGTAGAATCCGAACGAGAACGCGAGGATGAGTGACACCCACGGCAGCGAGCCGTAGCCGACGGTGAGCACGACGACGGCCCCGAGGCTGATTCCCACGGCTACCCACTGCAGCGGGCGCAGCCGCTCGCGCAGCAGAATGACGCCGAGGAACACGGTCACGATCGGGTTGATGAAGTAGCCGAGGGCTGCCTCGACCACGTGGCCGCTGAGGGCGGCGAAGACGTAGGTCTGCCAGTTGACGAAGATCAGGAGGCCGGCCAGACCCATGGTGAACACGATGCGGGGCCTCCGCAGCAGCGCGAGGAGGGACTTCCACTTGCGCGTGACCGTGATCAGCAATGCGCAGAACACCAGGGAGAAGAGAACCCGCCAGGCCACGATCTCGAAGGCACCACTGGGCGCGAGGAGCAGAAAGTAGAGCGGCAGCGCGCCCCAGAGGGCGTAGGCGAGGACCGCGTAGATCAGTCCCTTGCTCTGCTCCGACCGCGCCGGGCGGGCCGCGCGGATTCTCCCGCGTGAAAGAGGGTCTTGCGCCACAGCGGACCTTTCTTAACGACGAATCCCGGATGGCCAGGGCCATCCGGGATTCTACCGTTAGGTGGGTGTGGCTAGCGAACGACGACTGCGAGCACGTCGCGGGCCGACAGGACGAGGAGGTCCTCACCACCGAACTTGACTTCGGTTCCACCGTACTTGGAGTAGATCACCTTGTCGCCGACGGCGACGTCGAGTGGAATGCGGTTGCCGTTGTCGTCAATGCGGCCGGGGCCGACTGCGACAACTTCGCCCTCCTGGGGCTTTTCCTTGGCGGTGTCAGGAATGACCAGACCTGATGCGGTGGTCTGCTCTGCGTCGACCTGCTTGATGACGATGCGATCCTCGAGCGGCTTGATGGAGACCGACACGGTTGACCTCTTTCTTAGCTAAGACATAGTTAGCAGACTCACAGCGAGAGTGCCAAGACGAGTTTAGGGCGCATCTGGCACTCACGCAACGTGAGTGCCAGATGCGTCGTGTTGATAGGTTTGCACGATGGAACGCTCAGAGCTCGTCGAGCTGTTATCGCCGGGCGGTTTGCGCCTGCTGGACTCGTTGCCGCCGTACGACGCGGCCGCCGACGTCGTGCGGGCGGTGAGCGAACTCCGCAAGGCCGGACACAGCCCCGACCTGGTCACCGCGGTGCTCAGCCAGTCCCGGCTCCGAGCCAGGGCCGTGCCCAAGTTCGGCGAGTTCGCAGGCCGCATGCTGTTTACGGAGGCCGGCCTCGAGCAGGCCACCCGGCTGCGGGTGGCGGCGCTGCACGCCGGCCGCTTCGCGGGCGCGTCCCTGAACCGGGTCGTCGACCTCGGCTGCGGCATCGGAGGCGACGCCATGGCACTGGCCGCCATGGACCTCACGGTGACGGGGGTGGACGCCGACGAGGTGACCGCGACCGTCGCCAGCTACAACCTGGCTCCGTTCGAGAACGCGAGCGTGCTGCACTCGTCCGCGGAAGACGTCGACCTGGCCGGCTTCGACGCCGCCTGGCTCGACCCGGCCCGGCGCACCGCCGGGCACTCCAACACCTCGCGCCTGACCCGGCCGGAGGACTACTCCCCGCACCTCGATTTTGTCTTCGGTCTCAGTGAGCGGATGCCCGTCGGCGTCAAGCTCGGGCCGGGCCACGACCGCGAGCTGATCCCCGCGGAGGCCGAGTCGCAGTGGGTCTCCGTGGACGGCAAGCTCGTGGAGATGGGGCTGTGGTTCGGAGCACTGGCGCGCGCCGGCATCCGTCGTTCCGCCCTGCTGCTCAGCCGGACCGGGATCCACGAACTGACCGCGCCCCACGACAGCACGGATGCCCCGGTGGGAGTGCTGGGCGACTACCTGTACGAGCCGGACGGCGCGATCATCCGTGCCCGTCTGATCGGGGACCTGGCCCGGTCGCTCGACGCGTCAATGCTGAGCAAGGGGATCGCGTACCTCACCTCCGAGACCCTGCAACGCACGCCCTTCGCCACCGCATTCCGGGTGCTCGAGGTGCTGCCGGTCGACGAGAAGAAGCTGCGGCTGGCCCTACAGGAACGCCGCATCGGCACTCTCGAGATCAAGAAACGCGGCGTGGACGTCGACCCGGCCACCCTGCGCACCAGACTGAAGCTCAAGGGCCCCGAGTCGGCGACGCTCGTGCTCACCCGGGCCGTCGGCCACCGGGTGGCTCTGCTGGTGGAGCGGATTCCGCCACTCGACTGAGGCCAGCGGCGGAGGACAGCGCGGCTCAGCCGGGCACGACCGTCAGCACCTGCGTGACGATCAACACCCACCCGACCGCGAGGACCAGCCCGGCCAGCCCGGTCCACAGCCCGTAGGCCCACGCGGTGCCGGCACGGCGCTCGGTCACGCGGGCCATCACGGCCAGCACGACCGCGGCCAGGGAGAGCGCCGCACCCCAGACGCCGAAGACCGCGATCAGCAGCCCCAGCAGCCCGAAGACGAGCGATGCGATGGACAGCCCGCTCCGGCCTGCCTGCGCGGTCAGCTCGCTGTCGGTGTAGACGTACGGCACCCAGTCGGTGGGGGCTGTGATGGTCGACGCGTAGTCCAGCTCCCCCGGAGCGGGCGCCGGAGGCCGGGTGAGGTCGACCCGGAAGTCATCGTTGCGGGACCAGTCCCGTTCCTCCCCAACCATCCCTGCTGCTATCTTCCGCTCAGTACGACGAGGTGGGGATGGTGGCGAAGAAGACAGACCAGATCACGATACTGACCAGTGCCAGACCGACGCCGATGAACCCCGTGATCAGCCCGGTCAGCCAGAAACCCCTCGCCTGCGGCTCCTTCGACTTACCGAGGAAGCCCAGGACGACCGCGGCGGCGGGGATGAACAGTCCGAGGATGCCACCCACAATCGGGAGGAACACGATCGGCGAGCCGAGCACGCCGATAACGCCGGCGACCAGCGCCAAGATGCTGAGAATCGGCTGCTTCGCGGCGACCGCACCGTTGGGCGACGAATACGCGTCGCCATAGGCAGGCGCCTGGGTCATCGTCGGGGCGACGTAGCCGGGCGGCGGGGTCGCGGCGCCGTAGGCGGGCGGGACGGAGGCCGGCGGGGTCGGGCCGTTGTACGCCGGCGGGGCGGCGGACGCCCCCTGCTCGTCGCGCGGGATATCGGGGACCTGCGGCACGTCAGGCACCTGCGGTACGCCGGGCACCTGGGGCACGTCAGGCACGCGGGGCACGTCAGGGTTGCTGGGGTTGTTGGAATCGCTCATGCGAATTCATTCCTTTCCGGACGACGGGGTGGCGTCGCTGGTTGCATATCGGGTCACGGGTCATCGACGCGCAGGGTTTCTGCCCGTGGCCATCGGGTCAGTTGGTATTGAGCAGGGTCGGGTCGTTCGCGATCGCGATCATCAACGGGATCAGCAGGACGACGGCCAGGAGCTGAGCCGCCAGGCCGGCGTAGCCGACAATGAGGCCGGCAATCGCGAGTCCCCGTCCCTTTTCTCCGGTCTTCCCGATCTGGCTCAGACCGATGTGGCCGGTGATGATGCCGACCAGGGAGATCCCGAGCACCGAGGTCACGAGCGACACGATGGACAGCACGTTGTACTTCTCGGACGGGCCCTGCGGCGCGTAGGACTGGGGGTAGCCCGGCTGGGCGTAGGCCGGAGCGGCCTGCGCCGCCGGCGGCTGGAACATGGGCGGGTTAACCGGCGGCTCGTTGGGGTCGGTCATGTCGATTGCTCCTTCGGGAATGGTGCATCTGGGCTGCCGATCTGGCTCCCAGTCGGACAAGGTGTTGATCGCACGAACAAACGTCGCCTGCCGAAGCCAGAATACCCGTCCGGTGGCGAAATACCGGTGGGAGGGGGTTTCAGACCTGGATCTCGGAGACCGGAAGAGTGGAGTCCGCCCCGAACTCCAGTGACGAAGGCGCATGCCCGGCCATGATCAGCTGCGCCCCGAGGGCCGCGATCATGGCGCCGTTGTCGGTGCAGAGCGACAAAGGCGGGATGCGCAGGGCGATGCCGGCGGCATCCGTGCGCTCCTGGGCCACCTGACGCAGCCGGGCGTTGGCGATCACGCCGCCCCCGAGCAGGAGCCTCGGCACACCGAGGTCGACGCAGGCCGCGACGGACTTGGTCAGGAGGATGTCGACGACCGCCTCTCGGAAACTGGCGGCCACGTCGGCCAGCGGCACCGGCTCATCCGCGTCGCGTCTCTGCTCGACCCAGCGCGCGACCGAGGTCTTGAGCCCGGAGAACGAGAAGTCGTACCGGTGTTTCGCCATGTCCTTGGTCTGGCTGAGACCGCGGGGGAAACGGATGGCGGCGGGATTGCCTTCCCGCGCGGCCCGGTCGATCTGGGGTCCGCCCGGGTAGGGCAGGCCGAGCAGGCGGGCCACCTTGTCGAAGGCCTCGCCGGCCGCGTCGTCGATGGTCTCGCCGAGCAGTTCGACGTCGGAGACCAGATCGCGCACCAGCAGCAGTGAGGTGTGACCGCCGCTGACGAGGAGTGCAACGGTGGGGTATTCCAGCGGCTTCGTGGAGTCGTCTGCGCCGAGTCGAAGCACATCGGCCCCGACGTGACCGACGAGGTGGTTGACCGCGTAGATCGGTTTGCCGAGCGAGATGGCGAGTGCCTTGGCCGCGCCGACCCCGACCATGAGCGCGCCGGCCAGACCGGGGCCGCAGGTCACGGCCACCGCATCGATGTCCTCCAAACGGATGCCGGCCTCCAGCGCGGCCGCCCGGATCGCCGGAACGAGCTCCTCAAGATGTGCGCGCGCGGCCACCTCCGGCACGACTCCGCCGTAGCGGGCGTGTTCGTCCATCGACGACGCGATCGTGTTGGAGAGCAGGGTGGTTCCGCGCACGATTCCGATTCCGGTCTCGTCGCAGGAGGTCTCGATGCCGAGCACGAGCGGGTTGGCGCGGTTCTGCGCGGTCATCGCGTTCAGGGTGGTCATTCGGTGGCCTCCAGTGCGGCCTCTGCCGGTGTCATCTGCATCTCGGCGTCAGGCACGTGCAGTCGCATCACGATCGCGTCGACGTTGTCGGGCTGGTAGTAGCCAGGGCGGATGCCCAACTCCTCGAAGCCGAGTCGGCGGTAGAGTTCCTGGGCCGGCGGGTTGTCGGCGCGCACCTCGAGGAACACCTCGCGCACGCCCCGCTTCCGGGCCTCGGCGATCAGGCTGAGCATCAGGGTTCGGCCGAGGCCGTGGCCGCGGGCCTCTTCGATGACCGCGATGGTCTGAATGTCGCCCTCGCGCGCTCCCTGCAGGGCCTGCAGCCCGGCGTAGCCCTCGATCCGGTCGGGCTCATCGGGGGGGAAGGCCACCAGGTAGTAGCAGTTCGGGTTGACCACGTCCTGGGCCATCGCCTCGGCGGACCACGCGTCGTTGACGAAGATACGGGTCTCGAGCGCCATGATGGCGTCCACATCGGCGGCTCGGGCGCGCCGCAGCTGCCACATCATCAACTCACCCGTTTCGGGCCGTTGGACACGGTGACATCCGGCGAGCGCAGGTAGAGCGCCGTGTCGGCGGCGAACGGGCGCTGGTGGGCCCACATCAGCTCGGCAACCTGCCCCAGCTCCCCGGCGGACACGGCGACCGCGTCGAAGCGGGGCACCCCAGCGTGCGCCCAGTCGGGTTCGAGCAGCACGGCCGGCCGGGCCACGCCAGGACCGTCGACCCGGATCGGGAGACCCACGGCATCCGCCCCGCTGTACACGGACCAGTTCACCTCGCGGCGACGGGCGTCGGTGACGACGACGAGCGGGCCGGTGTGGCCGGTCTGGTAGCGGCCGAAGGCGAGCGCATCGTGGCTGACGACGGGCACGAAGGGCACCCCGGCGCCCAGCGCGAAGACCCGCGCGGCGGCGATGCCCACACGGAGACCGGTGAAGGGGCCGGGACCCATGCCGCCGACCACCGCGGAGAGGCCGCTGATCGGCACGGCCGCGTCGCTGAGGCAGTCGGCGATCAGGCGGCCGACCACCTCGGCGTGGCGCATAGTGTCGTCGGTGGCGTGTTCGGCGATGACGCCTCGGGCGAGATCCACGACCGCGACGCTCGTTCCGGCGGAAGTATCGATGGCGAGAAGCACCTCACCAGCCTATTCGCTGTGTCCGATGCGCTGTGCCGCCGATGCGCTGTGCCGCCGATCCTGCTCCGCCAAGCCTGCTCGTCGGCCGCCCTGAACGAATTCGACGGAGATTTTGGGCTCTGGAGCCGGATCGGGCCCACTATGGGCCTGTAGGAGCAAAATCTCCGTCGAATTCTTTCGGCCAGCGGGGGCCGTGCGGGGTGACCGTGACCGTGCGCGGCTCGTCGAGGTCGAGCACCTCGGCCTCGTCGGCGACGACGGATGCGGCCGCCTGCGAGGCCCCGACTGGCCGTTCGATCTCGATATCGAGCCAGGAGTCGGCGATACCGTTGAGCATCCCGCGACCCCACTCGACCACGACGATCGACCGAACGAAATCGATGTCGAGGTCATCCAGCTCGAGGGCGCTTCCGAGCCGGTAGGCGTCGACGTGCACGAGCGGGGGTCCGCCGATCGTGCTGGGGTGGGTGCGGGCCAGCACGAAGGTGGGGCTGGTGACCGAGCCGCGCACCTGCAGACCCTCCCCCAGGCCGCGGGTGAAGGTCGTCTTTCCGGCGCCGAGGGGCCCGGTCAGCACGATCAAATCGCCGGCCTGCAGCAGCCCCGCGACCGTGCGGCCGAACTCGTGCATGCTGTCGGCGTCAGGGATGACGGCGCGCATCAGCGCGAACCGCCCCCGGGCCGAACGCCGCCGCCGGGCCGCGTGCCGCCCGCCGCGCCGTCGACCGCGTTCCGGTAGCTGCGGGTAACCCGGCGGCCGATCCGGCTAACGATCTCGTAGTTGATGGTGCCGGCGGCGTCGGCCCAGTCGGTCGCGCTCGGCACACCGGTCTCCGGGTTGCCGAACAGTACGACCTCGTCGCCGACCGTCACGCGTTCCTGGCCGACGCTGACGACGAACTGATCCATCGCGATGCGCCCGACCAGCGGATGCGAGTGTCCAGAGATGTCGACCCACGCGGTTCCGGAGGCCTGGCGGGGCACGCCGTCCGCGTAGCCGAGTGGCACGAGGGCGAGGTAGCCGTCGACCGGTGCCCGCCACAGGTAGTCGTAGGACACCCCGGCCCCCGCAGCCACGCGGCGCACGGCGGCGACGCGCCCCCGCAGCGTCATCGCCGGGGTGAGGCCCAAATCCTGCGACGTCTGGTCCGCGAACGGCGACAGACCGTAGATGCCGATGCCCACCCGCACCATCGAGAAGCGGGCGGCCGGCACGCGCAGCGCCGCCGCGGTGGACGCCAAGTGGATCAGAGACGGGGCCAGCCCGGTGTCGGCGGCGAGAGCGACACCGCGTTCGAAGCGCTCGATCGCCTCGGCGTCGTCGACCGGGGACGCATTCGACAGGTGGCTGAAAATGCCGGTCACGGTCAGGCGGCCGGCCTGCTCGAGCTGGGCCGCCAGAGCGAACGTCTCGGCCCAGTCCGGTTCGTTCACGCCGTTGCGGTTGAGCCCGGTCTCGAGTTTGAGGTGCACGTCGGCCACGCGACCGAGAGCGGCGGCGGCCTCGGCGACCTGGCGCAGCTGCCGCGCCGAGGACAGCCCGAGGGTGATGTTCCGGGTGATGGCGACGGTGAAATCGGCATCCGGATCGTGCAGCCAGGCCAGGACGGGCGCGTCGATGCCGGCGGCCCGCAGCTCGAGCGCCTCGTCGACGTCGGCCACCCCGAGCCAGTCAGCGCCCGCGGCGAGCGCGGTGCGGGCGACCGGCACTGCCCCATGGCCGTAGGCGTTCGCCTTGACGACGGCCATCAGGTGCGGGGTGCCGGCCACCTGCCTGAGGTGCGCGACGTTGGCGTAGACCGCGCCCAGGTCGACGACGGCCTCGCGGTATCCGGTCATGCCCCGCCCTCCGCGACCACGAACGCACAGGCCACCCCGGCGTCGTGAGTCATGGTCAAGTGCACTGTGTCGATGCCGCGGGCCGTCAGTGCCGCCGCGGTAGCCCCGTGAAGCACGAATCCCGGGTTGCCGTGCGCGTCGGTCACGACGTCCATCTCCTGCCAGCTGGCGCCGGCACTGTCGCCGAGCGCTTTGATCAGTGCCTCCTTGGCCGCGAAGCGCGCGGCCAAGGAGTGCATCGGCAACCCGCGCTCGGCTTCCGTGAAGAGCCGGGGAATAAGCCCAGGCGTGCGCAAGACCTGCCGTTCGAAGCGAGCGAGGTCGACGATGTCGACCCCGATGCCCCGGATCATCCGGTCAACCCTTGCACCCTGTGCTGCACCCTCCGGCTACTCCGACTCGAGGACTGGCGCTACTCGACCGTGACGGACTTCGCCAGGTTGCGCGGCTGGTCGACGTCGAGGCCCTTCACCGTGGCGAGTTCCATGGCGAAAATCTGCAGCGGTACGACCGCGAGGATCGGTTCGAACAGCGGCGAGGCCAGCGGGATGCGGATGACGGTGTCCGCGAACGGCAGCACCGCGACATCCCCTTCTTCGGCGATCGCGATGATGCGCGCGCCGCGGGCCCGGATCTCCTGGATGTTCGAGACCACCTTGGGGTGCAGGTGCGCGGAGCCGCGTGGGCTCGGCACGACGACGAAGACCGGCTGGCCGGGCTCGATCAGCGCGATCGGGCCGTGCTTGAGCTCACCGGCGGCGAAGCCCTCCGCGTGGATGTACGCGAGCTCCTTGAGCTTGAGCGCACCCTCGAGCGCGATCGGGAAGCCCACGTGGCGGCCGAGGAAGAGCACGGCACGCGTGTCGGCCATCCAGGTGGCCAGCTCGTGCACGGTCGACTCCTGCAGCAGCGTGGTCGCCAGCTTGTCCGGGATGGCCTGGAGCTCGGCGATCTGCACGGCGCACTCGGCTTCGCTGAGGCTGCCGCGCACCCGGGCCAGGTGCAGGCCGAAGAGGTAGAGGGCGGCGATCTGGGCGGTGAAGCCCTTCGTTGAGGCCACGGCGACCTCCGGGCCGGCGTGGGTGTAGATGACGGCGTCCGACTCGCGGGGGATGGTGGCACCCTGCGTGTTGCAGATCGAGATGGCCTTCGCGCCCGCTTCCCGGGCGAACTTGACCGCCATCAGCGTGTCCATGGTTTCGCCGGACTGGCTGATCGAGATGACCAGGGTCTCGGGGTTCAGCACCGGGTCGCGGTAACGGAACTCGTGGCTGAGTTCGATGTCGACCGGAACCCGGGTCCACTTCTCGATGGCGTACTTGGCGACGTAGCCGGCGTTCGCCGCGGTGCCGCAGGCGACGACCACGATGCGACGGGTGCCGGCGAGCACGTCGTCTCCGAATTCGGTCAGCTCGGGAACGACGGCCTGGCCCTCATGGATGCGCCCGCGCAGGGTGTTGCGCACGGCATCCGGCTGCTCGGAGACCTCCTTGGCCATGAAGCTGGACCAGCCGCCCTTCTCGGACGCGGAGGCATCCCAGGCGATGTCGAACTCTTCCACTTCGACGGCGTTGCCGTCGAAGTCGGTCACGGTGACGAGGTCCGGCGTGATCGTGACGATCTGGTCCTGGCCGATGGCGACCGCGCGGCGGGTGTACTCGACGAAAGCGGCGACGTCGGAGCCGAGGAAGTTCTCTCCGTCGCCCAGGCCGATCACGAGCGGGGAGTTGCGGCGGGCGCCGACGACGATGCCGGGCTGGTCTTGGTGGACGGCGAGCAGGGTGAAGGCACCGTCGAGGCGGGAGACGACTGCGCGGAACGCTTCGCCCAGGTCGCCGACGCGCTGGTATTCCCGGCCAAGCAGGATCGCGGCGACCTCGGTGTCGGTCTCACTCTCGAAGGTGAATCCCTCGGCGAGGAGTTCGTCCTTGAGCACGGAGAAGTTTTCAATAATTCCGTTGTGAATAAGGGCCAGCTTGCCGTTGTCACCCAGGTGCGGGTGCGCATTCACGTCATTCGGCGCCCCGTGGGTGGCCCACCGAGTGTGTCCGATCCCGGTGTTCCCATTATTAATCGGGTTCGCCTCGAGCTCGGCGGCCAGAACGGCCAGTTTGCCCGCTCGCTTAGCGGTATTGAGAGCACCCTCGCTGTCGATGACAGCGATCCCCGCGGAGTCGTACCCCCGATACTCGAGTCGCCGCAGACCTCCCATCAGGACCTGAACGCTCTTGTTATCTCCGACGTAACCAACGATTCCACACATGACTGCGATATTAGTCCGAGTAAGCTCGGTGAAATGTCCGATCCGGTTGCGAGTCCCTGGAACAACGGCCACAGCACTCCTTTCGTCGAACTGGACCGGGCTGACTGGGCCGCCCTCGCGCCAACCACCCGGCTTCCGCTGCGGGAGACGGAGATCGTGCAGTTGCGGGGGCTGGGTGAGCCGCTCGACCTCAATGAGGTGACGGATGTCTACTTGCCGCTCAGCCGCCTGCTCAACCTCTACGCCGCCGGTGCACGGCAGCTGCACCGCGCCACGAGCGACTTCCTCGGGGAGCGCGCCCAGCGCACGCCGTTCGTGATCGGGGTCGCCGGATCGGTCGCGGTGGGCAAATCCACCATCGGCCGCTTGCTGAGGGAGCTGCTGGCCCGCTGGGAGGACACCCCGCGGGTCGAGTTGGTGACCACCGACGGTTTCCTGCTGCCCAACGCCGAACTCACCCGCCGGGGCCTGATGGACCGAAAAGGGTTCCCCGAGTCCTACGACCGGCGGGCCCTGCTACGCTTCGTGGCCGCGGTCAAGAGCGGTGCCGCCGAGGTGCGGTCGCCGTTCTACTCACACCTCAGCTATGACATCGTGCCCGACGCCCAGATCGTGGTGCGGCAGCCGGACATCCTGATCGTCGAGGGTCTCAACGTGCTGCAGCCGCCCGGACCGGGCCACGGCCTCGCCGTCAGCGACCTCTTCGACTTCACCGTATACGTGGACGCCCGCACGCAGGACATCGCCCGCTGGTACGAGGAGCGCTTTCTCAAGCTGCAGCGCGGCGCATTCAGCAATCCGAAGTCGTACTTCCACCGGTACGCGAGTTTGACCGAGGCCGAGGCGCGGAGCCGGGCCCGGGAAATCTGGACCGAGATCAACGAACCGAACCTGCTGCGCAACATCCGTCCGACCCGTTCTCGGGCGACCCTCGTGCTGCGCAAGGATCCGAACCACTCCGTCTCCAAGGTGCTGCTGCGCAAGGTGTGACCCGCCGTGTGTCACCGCACAGGCACCCTCGACGTCCGGGCACCCTCGACGTCCGGGCACTCCGGCCGTGAACCAATTCGACGGAGATTTTGGCGAAAAGCCGGTTTCTCTGGCTGTTTCGGAACGATTCGGCCAAAATCTCCGTCGAATTCGTCAGGGGCGCGGGGCGGAGCGGGCGCGCGGGGCGCGGCCGAAAACGAGGGCGCGGGGCCCGCGGCCGAGAACGAGGGTGCGGCCGCGGCGAGAACTCTCTAGAGGGCGAGCTGCAGGCGCACGATGTCGGCCAGCTCGTTCGCGAGCCGGTCGGCGGTGCCCTGATCGGCCGCTTCGACCATGACGCGCACCATGGGCTCGGTGCCCGACGGTCGCAGCAGCACCCGTCCGGTGTCCCCGAGCTCGGCCTCAGCGGCGCGGATTGCCTCCGCGATGACCTCGTTCGATTTCAGCCCGTGATGGTCGATGCCGCGCACGTTGACCAAGATCTGCGGGTAGACCGTCATCACCGAGGCGAGCTCTGCGAGGGTCTTGCCGGTGCGTGCCATTTCGGCGACCAGGTGCAGCCCGGTCAGGATGCCGTCACCGGTCGTGGCGAACTTGGTCATGATCACATGACCGGATTGTTCACCGCCGAGGGACAGCCCGTCGACGTTGAGCTCTTCGAGCACGTACCGGTCGCCGACCTTGGCCTCGATCATGCGGATGTCGTTGGCCGCCATGGCCTTACGCAAACCGAGATTGCTCATCACCGTGGCCACGAGCGTGCGGTCCTTCAGAACCCCGCGCTCGGCCATGGAGACAGCGAGGATCGCCATGATCTGGTCACCGTCGATGATGTTGCCGTCGCGGTCGACGGCCAGGCACCGGTCCGCGTCGCCGTCGTGGGCGATTCCGACGTCGGCACCGGCCTCGAGGACGGCACGGGAGAGGTTGTCGAGGTGGGTGGAGCCCACCCCGTCGTTGATGTTGTTGCCGTCGGGGTCGGCTCCGATGACCGTGAGCGTGGCACCGGCATCCGTGAAGACCTGCGGCGATACGCCGGCGGCGGCGCCGTGCGCGCAGTCGAGCACGACGTGGATGCCGTCCAGGCGGTGCGGCAGCGTTCCGAGCAGGTGCACGACATAGCGGTCCTCGGCGTCCGCGAAGCGGCTGATGCGACCGACGTCTCCGCCGATCGGCGTGAGCATGTCGAGCGACAGGTGCTCTTCGATGCGGTCCTCAACGTCGTCGGGAAGTTTGGTTCCCCCGAAGGCAAAGAACTTGATGCCGTTGTCGGGAGCGGGGTTGTGCGAGGCGGAAATCATCACGCCGAAATCTGCGCCGATATCGGCGATCAAGAAAGCCGCGGCGGGAGTCGGAATGACGCCCGCGTCGAGCACGTCCACACCGGAGCTCGCCAGTCCGGCCGCGACCGCGGCCGAAATGAATTCACCGGAGATCCGAGGATCCCGGGCGAGCACCGCAACGGGCCGACGGCCCTCTGCGCGGCGCAACTCCGCGCGGCGGCCCTGAGTGAGGACCGCCGCACTGGCCTGGGCGAGGGCCAGAGCCAGGCCAGCCGTGAGATCACGGTTGGCCAGACCCCGGACGCCGTCCGTGCCAAATAGTCGAGGCATTTTTCTACGGTGCCAATCGACTTAACGCTTGGAGAACTGAGGAGCCTTACGGGCCTTCTTGAGTCCGGCCTTCTTACGCTCCTTGACGCGAGCGTCGCGGTTGAGGAAGCCGGCCTTCTTGAGGATGGCGCGGTTGTTCTCTTCGTCGATCTGGTTCAGCGAACGCGCGATACCGAGACGCAGGGCACCGGCCTGGCCGGAGGGGCCACCACCGGTGATGCGGGCGATGACGTCGTAGCTGCCGATGAGGTCGAGCACCTTGAACGGGTCGTTGATGAGCTGCTGGTGCAGCTTGTTCGGGAAGTAGTCCCCGAATTCGCGGCCGTTGACGGTGATCGTGCCGGAGCCGGGGACGATGCGCACGCGGGCGATGGCCTGCTTGCGACGTCCGACGGCTGCGCCGGGAACATTGAGGATGGCGCGGGGCGCCTTGGTTACAGTCTCGGTCGGAGTCTCGGTCGAGTAGCTCTCCGGAGCCTGGTCAATCTGATCTGCGATTTTCGCCACGATGGTGTGAATCCTTTTTTCTTAGAATCGAAAAGTCTGGAGGCCGGCGCTACTGAGCGACCTGGGCGAGGGTGTACGGCTTCGGCTGCTGCGCAGCGTGCGGATGCTCCGGGCCGGCGTAGACCTTGAGCTTGGCCAGCTGGGCGCGGCCGAGCGTGTTTTTCGGCAGCATGCCACGGATGGCCTTCTCAACCGCGCGGGTCGGGTGCTTCTCGAGCATCTCCGAGTAGTTGGTGGCCGTGAGGCCGCCCGGGTAACCGGAGTGGCGGTACGCCATCTTCAGGTCGAGCTTCTTGCCGGTAAGGGCAATCTTCTCGGCGTTGATGATGATGACGAAGTCGCCCATATCCATGTGGGGAGAGAACGTTGCCTTGTGCTTCCCGCGAAGGAGAATGGCGGCGTGGCTGGCAAGACGACCGAGCACGATATCTGTGGCGTCGATGACGACCCAGTCGTGCTGGACTTCGCTTGCCTTGGGAGTGTAAGTGCGCGTCACTATTGAGCTGCTTTCTTGTTCGAACGGAGGTGTTCGTGAATCCCGCTCCGGGTGTGTTCCCAGAGAGGGAACACGATCGATGGAGGGCTCACGTTCGTGTGTCTGGCTGCAACGCACAGACACCAAGGAATAACACTAACGCCGTCGGCCCGGCAGCGCAATTCAACCATTACTCGGTGTCGTCGATGAGCTCCCGGCGCGCGCGCGTTTCGCGGGCCCGCAGGGCGAGCAGTTCGTCGGCCGGATAGCCGACCTGAAGCAGCGTGAGACCCTGGGCGGGCATCACCTTGAACTCGCTGGTGCGGGCCCGCTCGATCCGGAGGTCGACCAGGCGGTCCCCGGACAGTCGCCCCTCCCCCACCGCGACGCAGGCCCCGACCAGCGCGCGCACCATGCTGTGGCAGAAGGCGTCAGCCTGAACGGATGCGACGAGCACACCATCCGGATCGCGGTACCAGCGGAACTCCTGCAGGGTGCGGATCGTGGTGGCCCCGGGCCGCGGCTTGCAGTAGGTGGCGAAGTCGTGCAGGCCGATCAGCGTCGCGGCAGCCGCGTCCATGGCGTCCACGTCGAGGGCGAAGCCGTGCCAGGTGGTGCGGAACCGCTGCAGCGGGTCGTGCCCGACGACGGAGTCGGCGATCCGGTACTCGTAGCGCCGGTAAAGCGCGGAGAACCGGGCGTCGAACCCGGGCGGGGCGAGCACGGAGGATGTGATCACGATTTCAGGCTGGGTGACGAGGATGCCGCTGAGCCGCCGCTGCACCATGACCGCCAGGGGCGTCGGGGGCCGCCCCTTGCCGCGGGAGATGCGCACGAGGCCGTCGGCCTGGTCGGGGTTCAGATCGAAGTGGGCGACCTGCCCGGTCGCGTGCACACCGGCATCCGTTCTCCCGGCCACGGTCAGGATCGGGGTCGGCGGGTGGCTGTGCAGGATGCCGGCCAGCCCGGCCTCGATCTGACCCTGCACGGTGCGGAGGCCCGGCTGCGTCGCCCAGCCGCTCATGCCGGTGCCGTCATAGGCGATGTCGAGCCTGATCCGGGTGGTACCCGCTGCTTGGGTCTCGTCGGGCGCCGGGGGAAGAATCACGGGGGTAAGTGTACGGTCCGGTCCGGGTTATCGTAGAACCCGGACTTCGGTCCCCACCTGTCATGAAAATCTGCCGCCCCCGCCCTCTGACGCTCATCCGGACTCCGTGAACGTGCCCACCAAACGCCTGGCCGGTCTCGACGGCCTGCGCGGCATCGCCGTCGTTCTGGTCGTGGTGTTCCACTTCTTCCCCGCGGTCCTTCCCGGCGGATTCATCGGGGTCGACGTCTTCTTCGTGATCAGCGGGTTCCTGATCACGGGCCTCCTCATCACCGAACGGGACGAAACCTCGCGGATCGCGCTCGGTCGATTCTGGAAACGGCGGGCGCTGCGCCTGGTGCCGCCACTGGTCCCGCTGGTGCTGATCCTGTGCACTGCCGCCTGGCTGATCGGCGGCGACGTGCTGGTGGGCCTCGGCTGGCAGCTGCTCGGCGCGATCACCTTCGGCTACAACTGGGTGTCGATCGCCGGGTCGGCGAGTTACTTCAGCGCCACGGCGCCGGAACTGTTCCGCAACCTGTGGTCGCTGGCGGTGGAGGAGCAGTTCTACCTGGTCTGGCCGTTCGCTCTCCTCGGCCTGCTGCTGGTGAGGAGCGGCCGGCTTCGCCTGGCACTCGTCGCCGGCCTGGCCTTGGCCTCTGCCGTCTGGATGGGGCTACTGTACGACCCCGCCGACCCCACCCGGGTGTACTACGGCTCGGACACGCACAGCTTCGGGCTCTTCACCGGTGCCGCGCTCGCGCTGCTGCTGCGCCGTTCGGGCCTTCCGGGCGGCACGGCACCCCGCCTCGCCGCCCTGCGCGACCGCTGGCGGCCGTGGCTGGGTCGGCTCGCCCTGGCCGGGGTTCTGGCGGCGGCGTTCGCCCTGCCCGACACCGGCCTGGCGACCTATCGAGGCGGACTGATGCTGGTGAGCCTGCTGACCGCGGTCGTGATCTGGGCGGCCGTGCGCGGGCCAGGCTTCGGCCAGGCGCTGGACACCGCGCCGCTGCGCTACCTGGGTGAACGCTCCTACGGCATCTATCTGTGGCACTGGCCGGTGCTCGTGCTCGCCCAGGGGGCGTGGCCGGCGGCCGCCGCGTCGCCGACCGTGCTGACGAGCATCGGAGTCGGGGTGCTGGCGGGCGCGCTGACGCTGCTGGCGGCCGGTGGATCGTACCGCTGGCTGGAACTTCCCGTGCGCACGAAGGGGGTGCGCGGCAGCATCCGTCGCCTGCGGCAGAGCACGAGCGGCGCGCGCACGATCCGCATGCCCGGCAGGCTCGTCTGGTTCGGCCTGTTCGGCGCCGCCGCGCTGTTTCTGGCGACCGGCACGACCGCGGCGCTGCTCACCGCTCCCGCCCAGACGAGCGCCCAGAGCGAGATCGAACGCGGCCAGAAGGCACTGGATGCTGCGCAGCGGCAGGCCGTGCAGAACGCACGGCGCGCGTCCCGGCCGGCCGTCAGCGCCATTGAACGCGCGGCGCCCGGGGACCTGATCACGGCCGTGGGCGACTCGGTGATGCTCGCCTCGGCCCCCGAGCTGCAGGCCGGCTTCCCGGGGATCGCGATCGATGCCACCGTCTCACGGGGCATGGGGGCTGCTCCCGACATCCTGGCCACCCAAGCCGAGGCCGGCACGCTCCGGCCGGTGGTCGTCGTGGGCCTCGGCACCAACGGGCCGATCCGTTCGAGTCAGCTGGCGGCCATCCGCGCGGTGATCGGCCCGGACCGGGAGCTGATCCTGGTCACTGCCTTCGCCGAACGTGACTGGACGGCCGGGGTCAACGCCAGCCTGGCCGAGTACGCGGCCCGGCACCGCACGGTCGAGCTGGCCGATTGGAGCACGGCGATCGCCTCGCACACGGATGTGCTCGCAAACGACAACATCCATCCCGGTCCGGCCGGCGGTCGGATCTATGCCGACGTCATCCGGGCCGCTCTGGAGCGGCTGGCCGAGCCGCCGCCGCAGCCGGGCCTCGAGGCGTATCGCCTGCCCGACCCTGCCGGGTCACCCTCTTTCCAGCCGCCGCTGCTGCCGTGACCAAGGCCGGGTCGGCGGGTGCGGATCCCGGGTGGGACTAGACCTCAATGGTGAAGGCGAGACTGCGGGTGGTGGGCGTGAAACCCATGCCGAGGTACAGGTTCAGCGCGCCGGTCGGACTTTCGGAGTCGACGACCAGGGTCGCCCGGGCCAGACCCTCGGTGCGTGCGGCATGCAGATGCGTGCCGAGCAGGGTCCGCGCGATGTGTTTGCCCCGCCATCCGTCGATGACGCCGACGAGGTCGACGTGGCTGCCGGTGTAGCCCTGGTTCAGCCAGTCGTCCTCGTTGACCGTGGCCAGGGTGAAGCCCACGACCTTCGGGGTGCCGTCGGGGCCGGCCGCGAGGGCCAGGTATGAGAGGTCGGGGCGGAATTTGCGACTCGTCACGAAGGAGTCCCAAGCATCGTCGCTCATCGGTTGGCTGGCCCAGTGATCCCGGAACGACGAGTCGCGCGCTTCGTGAACGGCCGCAGAGAGCTTCGAGGTAAACCGGATGACGCGGATGTCAACCGGAAGGTCGATCTCGGGGATCGGCTCGTCGAGGCGCCGCTCGAGGGACTGGAAGTACCGGGCGCATTCCATGCCGAGGCGCCGGAACAGACGTGTGCTGCGGTACGCGGTCTCGTCGGTGTAGGCGAGGATCCAGCGTGGAACCGAGGGATCGTCGGTGGCGAGCTGCTGCTCGGCCCGGCCCAGCTGCCACGCGAGCAGCTCGCGGCCGATTCCGCGTCCGCGGTAGTCGGGGTGCACCCCGCCGACCAGGATCGCGCGGGCCAGCGTCTCGCGCGGCGGCGCCATCACCATCCCCATCGCCACGAGGGTGCCGTCGGCGGCGAACCCGATCAGGGAATCCCGCTCCGGATGGAAGTACGACAGACCGAAGTCCCGCTCGATTCCCTCCCGCGTCGTCAGGTGGTACGGATGGTCCGCCTTGCCGACCGCTCGGGTGAACTGCCACAGGTCGTCGGCGTCCGACACCGTTGCCGGACGCCACCGGGCGATCTCAGGGTGGGCGGGCCCCGGCGCGTCGGGCGGCAGGGCTGCACGCCGACGCGGGCCCTGATTCTGGGTTCCGGTCAGGCGTTCCATGGCCAATATCGTAGCCGGGGCCCCGCGAGGGCGCTAGCCCGTCGCCGGGGCACAAAGAGAGGGGCCCGACCGAAGTCGGGCCCCTCTCAATTCAACACAGCGATTCAGTTGAGCCGATACAGCGCAGGGTGCTTACTTGGATTCCTCAGCGGCAGCGACATCATCTTCGACGACGTCAGCTTCGACAGCAGCATCCTCGACGACGACCTCGGCCGGAGCCTCGGCAACGGGCGCTGCCGCGGCGGGCTTGGAAGCAGCCTTGGCGGAGGAGCGCTTGACCTTCGGGGTGACGGGCTCGAGAACGAGCTCCATCTGCACCATCGAAGCGTTGTCGCCCTTGCGGAAGCCGAGCTTCGTAATGCGGGTGTAACCGCCCTCACGAAGGGCAACCTGAGGTGCGATCTCGGTGAAGAGCTCGTGCACGACGGTCTTGTCGCCGATGGTGGCGAGCACGCGACGACGGGCGTGCAGGTCACCCTTCTTTGCGAAGGTGATCAGTCGCTCGGCGACCGGACGCAGGCGCTTGGCGCGCGTCTCGGTCGTCTTGATGGACTTGTGGGTGAATAGGGATGCGGCCAGGTTGGCGAGCATGAGGCGCTCGTGGGCCGGTCCGCCTCCGAGGCGGGCTCCCTTAGTGGGCGTAGGCATTGGTTATCTCCAGTATCAAAGTCGAAAGTCAGTCTGAACGACTGCTTTAGATGGTTTCTTCGTCGTAGCCGCTGTAGAAGTGGGCGCCGTCGAATCCGGGCACCGAGTCCTTCAGGGACAGGCCGAGCTCAACGAGCTTGTCCTTGACCTCATCCACCGACTTCTGTCCGAAGTTGCGGATGTTCATCAGCTGGGTCTCCGAGAGGGCGACCAGTTCGCTGATGTTGTTGATGCCCTCGCGCTTGAGGCAGTTGTACGAGCGAACCGACAGATCGAGGTCTTCGATCGGAATCGACAGCTCGGTCGACAGCACGGCATCGACCGGCGCGGGGCCGATTTCGATGCCCTCGGCGGCGGTGTTCAGCTCACGGGCCAGACCGAACAACTCGGTCAGCGTACGACCGGCGGATGCGATGGCGTCGCGAGGCGAAATCGCCGACTTGGTCTCCACGTCAACGACGAGGCGGTCGAAGTCGGTGCGCTCACCGGCACGAGTTGCCTCGACGCGGTAGGTCACCTTGAGCACGGGCGAGTAGATCGAGTCGACCGGAATCTGGCCGGCCTCAGAGTACTCGTTGCGGTTCTGGGTGGCCGACACGTAGCCGCGGCCGCGTTCGATGGTCAGTTCGAGTTCGAACTTGGCCTTGTCGTTCAGCGTGGCGATGACCAGCTCGGGGTTGTGCACCTCGACACCGGCCGGAGCCGAGATGTCGGCGGCCGTGACCTGGCCGGCACCCTGCTTGCGCAGGTACGCGGTGATGGGCTCGTCGTGCTCGCTGGAGATGACGAGGCCCTTGATGTTGAGGATGATCTCGGTGACGTCTTCCTTGACACCGGGAACGGTGCTGAACTCGTGCAGCACACCGTCGATCCGGATGCTGGTGACAGCGGCTCCGGGGATCGATGACAGGAGGGTGCGGCGCATCGAGTTGCCGAGGGTGTAACCGAAACCAGGCTCAAGAGGTTCGATGACGAACCTGGATCGGAACTCCGAGATGTTCTCTTCGGTGAGCGTGGGGCGCTGTGCAATAAGCACTGTTGATTCCTTTCGGCTAAGTGTCCGCTATATGACACTTGCGTGGCGAGGTTTTGAGTTGTGTGTCTCTCGACAAGCCCGACAATCGAGCACATCGTCGAACGAGGGAGGGGTGATGCCCCACGACCCGCCACAGCCGGGCCCGTCTTGTGACGGGCCCGGCCGATGGCGAGATGCCGGTTGGTTAGACGCGACGACGCTTGGGCGGACGGCATCCGTTGTGCGCCTGGGGGGTGACGTCGTTGATCGAACCGACCTCGAGGCCGGCGGCCTGGAGCGAACGGATCGCGGTCTCGCGGCCCGATCCCGGTCCCTTGACGAAGACGTCAACCTTCTTCATGCCGTGCTCCTGCGCCTGGCGGGCAGCCGACTCGGCAGCCAGCTGCGCGGCGAACGGGGTCGACTTGCGCGAACCCTTGAAGCCGACTCCACCTGAGGACGCCCAGCTGATGACCGCACCGGTGGTGTCAGTGATCGAGACGATGGTGTTGTTGAAGGTGCTCTTGATGTGGGCCTGGCCCACAGCGACGTTCTTCTTTTCTTTCTTGCGCGGCTTCCGAACGGCCGACTTTGGTGCTGCCATGAATTTCTCCTGAATCCTAAAGGCGAGACGGGCCAGGCCGAGGCCTAGCGCGCCTTCTTCTTGCCGGCTACGGTGCGCTTCGGGCCCTTGCGGGTGCGAGCGTTGGTCTTGGTGCGCTGGCCACGAACGGGCAGGCCCTTGCGGTGGCGGATGCCCTCGTAGCTGCCGATCTCGACCTTGCGGCGGATGTCAGCGGCAACCTCACGGCGGAGGTCACCCTCAACCTTGAAGGTTCCTTCGATGTAGTCACGGAGTGCGACGAGCTGCTCGTCACTCAGGTCCTTGACTCGGATGTTTCCATCGATTTCAGTGTCGGCGAGGGTCTTGAGTGCCCTCGTGCGGCCAACACCAAAGATGTAAGTCAGTGCAACTTCCACGCGCTTATCGCGAGGAATATCAACGCCGGCTAGACGTGCCATTGTGGCTTCTCCTGTATATGAGTGGAGGTCTGTGACAGTGCCTGTTCATCGGCCTCCAACCGATGGTGTCCCCCCGAAGGGTTCCCGGCACTGCTATTTTCTGTATTCAGTTGCATCTCGACCGACTCGACCGTGATCGAGCCTGTCGAGATCAGCCCTGACGCTGCTTGTGACGAGGGTTCTCGCAGATGACCATCACGTTGCCATTACGGCGGATGACCTTGCACTTGTCGCAGATCTTCTTGACGCTGGGCTTGACCTTCATGGTGTGTCCTTGTATTCGCTGTCTTCGTACCCCAGGAACGCCTCGGGCCGTTACTTACAGCACTCTCTACTTGTAGCGGTAAACGATCCGGCCGCGAGTCAGGTCGTACGGGCTCAGCTCCACGATCACACGATCCTCCGGGAGGATACGGATGTAGTGCTGACGCATCTTGCCTGAAATGTGGGCAAGAACTTTGTGGCCGTTGCTCAACTCGACGCGAAACATCGCGTTGGGAAGAGCTTCGACTACCGCGCCCTCGATTTCGATGACACCGTCTTTTTTGGCCATAACTCACTATCGCTAGGGTATTGATTGCTGGTCGTGCGTGGATTGTGGTGCACTGATACGCCGCATACGTGCGCACAAGACACCAAGGATTAACTCTATGGTACGGAGTTGCCTTTTGGCAATTCTTCCCTATAATCCTTCGCGGGATTCTCCGCTCAGAGGGCCTTCTGCACCGCGGCCACGACCAGGACCACGTCGGCGAACAGCGGATGCGCGGCGTCCAGGCCGCACACCGACGCGGTGAACGATTCGGCCGTCTCGGCGCGCAGCATCCGTTGCAGCAGGGCGCTCTGCTCATCGTCGGCGACGTCGAACCGGAGTGCGGCTTCGACGGCTGCGAGCAGCGCGACCGGGCGGGTGCCGTGTTCGGCGATCTCGGCGGCAGGGCCGATGAACCGTTCGTGGCGGCTGAGCTTGCGCAGCGGCTGGCGGCCGACGCGCTCTACCGTGTCGGGCAGGGACGGGTTGGCGAAGCGCACCAGGATCTTCTCCCGGTAGGCGCGCTGGGCGTCCACGTCGAGGCCGTGCTTGGCCACGAGCAGGGTCGAGGTTTCCTCGAGCACCGCTCGGACGCCGTCCAGCACCGCCGGCACCAGGAGCGCGTCGGAGATCTTGGAAGCCCCGGCGACACCGCCGAGGTAGGCGACGGTCGCGTGTCCGGTATTCACCGTGAACAGCTTGCGCTCGATGTAGGGCGCGAGATTGTCGACGAAAGTCGCACCCGGGATGACCGGCACGGCGCCGTTGAAGGCGCCCTGCTCGATGACCCACTCGTAGAAGGCCTCGACGGTTACGTCGATGCCGTCGTCCTCGGCCTGGCCGGGCACGATGCGGTCGACTGCCGTGTTGGCGAAGACGACGCGCTCGGCCACAGCCGCTCGCTCCGGCTCCGGCACGTTGGCCCAGATCTGTTCGGCGAGGACATCCGTGGCGTTGATGGCGTTCTCGCACGCCATCACGGCCAGGGGCGGCAACTCGGCCGACCGCCGCCCCAGTCCGGCCGCGATGACCGGTGCCACGAAGCGGAGGACGGTGGGGCCGACCGCGGTGGTGACGATATCGGCCGTCGCGATCTCGTCGATCAGTGCGGCCTCATCCGTGGCGCTGTTGATGGCCCGGAAAGTGTCGACCACGCGGGTGGTCGACACTTCCCCTGCCTCGTGCACGGCGTAGCTGCCGGCAGCCTGCAAAGCGTCGATCAGGGAGACATTCACATCGGCGAAGACAACCTCGTATCCGGCATCGTGAAGCAGGAGGCCGACAAATCCGCGGCCGATGTTCCCTGCACCGAAGTGAATGGCCTTCATTCTGCGTTTACCTCCTCGAGGAGCATGAAGATGTCCTCTGCTGTGACGGCGTCAATCAATTTCTGCACTTCGTCCTCGTCCGAGAAGACGATCGCGATCTTCTGCAGGATTTCGAGGTGCTCATTGTTGAGCCCCGCGATCCCGACGGCGAAACGCACCTGCTGGCCGTTCCAATCGATCGGTTCGGCGTAACGCACGAGCGACAGGGCCGACCGGACGATCGACTCCTTGGCGTCGTTGGTCCCGTGCGGGATCGCCAGGAAATTTCCCATGTAGGTCGACACGCTGGCTTCGCGGTCGAACATCGAGTCGACGTAGTCTTCGCGCACGGCGCCTGCGGTGACGAGCAGGGCGCCGGCCTCACGGATTGCGTCGAGCTTCGTGGTGGCCGACCCCGCGGCCACGACGTTGCCCAGTTCCAGAATGCGGTCGGTCATCGCGCTACCTCCTCGGCCGCCTGGCCCTGAATCAGGGCGACGACGTCATCGTATTTCGGGCTGTTCATGAAATTCTCGACCGAGACATGCGTCGAGTCAGGAGACTTCGACTGGGCCCGGGCGGTCAGGTCCTGGTGCGTGATGACCAGGTCGGCCGTGCCGTCGAGGTTCGCGATCGCCTGGTTGGTCACGGTGATGCCGTCGAGACCGGCCTTCTTGATCTTGTTGCGCAGCACCGAAGCGCCCATGGCGCTGGAGCCCATTCCGGCGTCGCACGCGAAGATGATGTTCTTCACACGGCGAGCGGTGGTGGCCGAAGTTCCGGAGGCTCCGAGGCCGCCGAGGATGGTGCTGGCCTTGCCCTTGTTTGCTTCGGTCTTGGCGATGGCCTCGGCCATGTCACCGGTATCGCCGGCGGTCAGGTCGCGCTTGCGGCTGGCACGGAGGATGACGGCTGCGATCAGGAATGACACCGTGGCGGCGCCGATGACGGAGAGGATGACGCCGACGTAGCTGCCCGGGGCGGTCTGGATCAGGATAGCGATGATGCTGCCGGGTGAGGCTGGGGCGCGCAGGCCGGTTGCGAAGGCCACGTTGATGGCGACACCGGTCATGCCGCCGCCGACTGCGGCGAGGAGCAGTGCCGGCTTCATCAGCACGTACGGGAAGTAGATCTCGTGGATGCCGCCGAAGAAGTGGATGATGATGGCGCCCGGTGCGCTGGCCCGTGCGATGCCGACTCCGAAGAAGGAGAAGGCGAGCAGGATGCCCAAGCCGGGGCCGGGGTTCGCCTCGAGCAGGAACAGCACCGACTGGCCGTTTTCAGCAACCTGCTGCACACCGATCGGCGTGAGCACGCCATGGTTGATGGCGTTGTTGAGGAACAGGATCTTGCCGGGCTCGATGAAGATGCTGGCGATGGGCAGCAGGCTGTTGGAGACGAGCCAGTCGACGATCATCTCGAGGAAATTGCTGATCCCGGTCACGAGCGGGGCGATTCCGAAGAACGCACCCAGCGCGAGGATCATGCCGAGGATGCCGGACGCGAAGTTGTCGACCAGCATCTCGAACCCGGGCTTGATCTTGCCGGCCCAGAGGCTGTCAAGCTTCTTCAGGAGGTACGCGGATCCCGGGCCGACGATCATGGCGCCGATGAACATCGGGATCTCGCTGCCCACGATGACACCCATGGTCGCGATCGAGGCGATGACCGCACCACGCGTTCCGTAGACCATCCGGCCACCGGTGTTGGCGATCAGGAGCGGCAGCAAGTACACGATCATCGGTCCGACGAGCGTTTCCAAGGTCGCGTTCGGGGTCCAACCGGTCGGAATGAAAAATGCGGTGATCAATCCCCACGCGATGAATGCAGGGATGTTGGGCATGACCATTCCGCTGAGGAAGGTTCCGAAGCGCTGAACGTGCACACGGGTTCCTCCGCTCTTGGTCTTGGTAGCTGACGTCGTCGTCATTTCTCTGCCTTTCGTAGGGATGCGATGAGGAGTTGCCCCGTCACGTTGCGACTTATTCAAGTCTGACCAAGGTGGTCGTGCGGGGCCACCAGAGACTTTTCCGCACCCCCGGAAATCTCGTGGCAGAGATCCGGCCGGGAGCGGCGTGGGAGACTTGCTTTTTACTTGGGAGTTTCATGCGATGAGCGACAAACAGACACGGATGCTGGATTTTCTGTCGCAGACACCGGCCTGGGTTACCGCCGGCGAGCTTGCCGACCTCCTGGGCGTCACGCCCCGGACCGTGCGCAGCTACGTCACGAACCTGAAACTGGCCGCCGGGCCGCTCGAGATCATCGAGTCGGGGCCGGCCGGGTACCGGCTGGACCTCGAGGCGTTCGCCATGTTCCGCGCCAGGGGGCGCATTCACTCGGACGAAGCCGAGACCCCGACGGATCGCCTTTACACTTTGGTGCGCCGGCTCACGGAGTCCCACGAGGGGCTCGACGTCTACGCTCTGTCCGCCGAGCTGTTCGTCAGTGACTCCACGATCGACTCCGACCTGACCAAGGTGCGGCAGCTACTGCCCGCCACCGGGCTCACGCTCACCCGCCACGGCAGCGTGGTCACGCTCACCGGCTCCGAGACCGACCGGCGGAGGCTGCTCAGCCGGCTGTTCCGCGAGGAGAGTTCGCGCGGTCTGCTCGAACTCGAGGCGATCCAGCGCGAGTTCGCCTCCGAGAGCCTCGGAGAGTTCAAGACGGATCTGATCGCGATGCTCGACTCGCAGGGGTATTTCGTCAACGAGTACGGCACCAACGACGTTCTACTCCATGTCGCCATCGCCATCGACCGGGTCACGAGGCGCACCTCCCCCGTGGTGGCCGAGACCGCGGCATCCGTCGGCTCCCCCGACGCGATGACCCTTGCCCTCTCCGGGCTGATCGTGCGCCACTTCCACGTCGAACTGGGTGCCGGTGACCTCGGCTACATCGCACTCCTGCTCAAGACCCGGGTGATCACACCCGGGCAGGACCAGCCGGCGCAGGTTCTGATCGAGAGCTTCGTCCGCCCCGAAGATCTCGACGCCGTGCGCCGGATCGTCGGCCAGGCCGGGGACGAGTTCCTGCTGGACCTCGCGGAGGAGAACTTCATCGTGAGGCTCACGCTGCACGTGCGCAACCTGATCAACCGGGCGACAGACCGCTCGTACTCGCACAACCCGCTCACCCGGTCGATCAAGACGTCCTACCCGATGATCTATGAGGTCGCCGTCTACATCGCCAGCCAGTTGCAGCGGCAGGAGCAGATCGTGATCAACGACGATGAGATCGCGTACATCGCGATGCACGTCGGTGCCCACCTTCAGCAGCAGTCCCGGCGCGAGGACCTGGTCACGTGCGCTCTGATCTGCCCGAACTATTACGACATGCACGTGCTGCTGCGCGAACGGATCGAGCGGGTCCTCGGTGACGAGCTCGAAGTTGTGTCGGTGGTCACCCGCAGCGACGTCGACTGGAAGGCCCTGGATGCGAAACTCGTGCTCTCCACCATCGAACCGCAGTCGCCGGCCGAGGCCGTCATCGTGATCCAGCCGTTCCTGACCGAGGCCGACATCGACCGCGTGCGGAAGGCCGCCAGCCGCATCCGTCGTCTTCGCCGTCGCGCCGATCTCAAGGACGAGCTGCTGCAGTTCTTCGACGAGTCTCTGTTCGCGCACAACTTCCACGCCGCTGACGAGACCGCGATGATCCGCGCTCTCGGCGAACGGATGATCGCACACGGCGATATCGACGAGAGCTACATCGACGGCGCGATCGAGCGCGAGCTCATGTCGTCGACGGCGTTCACGGACAACGTGGCGGTGCCGCACTCGATGTCGATGACGGCAATCCGTACCTCGATCGCCGTCGTGATCAACGACACGCCCATGGCGTGGGGCGAGAACCGCGTCAACGTGGTGGCGATGGTCGCTTTCAGCGCCGCCGGGCGCAAGAGCTTCCAGACCGTCTTCGACCAGTTCGTGGAGGTCTTCTCAGACCGGGCCGACGTGCAGCGGCTGGTCAAGCGGTCGGTGGACTTCGCATCCTTCATCGACGAGCTCGTGCACCTGATGGACCAGTAGGCCACCGGTCGGGCTACTTCTTCGTTTCAGCCCAGTCACGCGTCTTGTACGCATAGATCGCGGCATCGAGCGCTTCGTCGCCGTTCTGCGAGGCGAAGACGGTCTCCTCCAGCAGGGCGATGCCGACCCCGGCGTGCACGGCCTGAAGGCGGATCTTCTCAAACCGGGGTGCCAGGTGGGGACCCACCAGAAGCACGTCGACCGGGCCGAGGGAGGCCGGCAGATCCGATTCGCTCCCCGCGAAGACGTGGACATCCAGACCGCGGGCCGCGGCGGTGTGCCGAACCCGATGTGCAACAAAGGCACTGGAGGCGCCAGCACCGCAGACGATGAGAATCTTCATGGAATCGCTCTTTCCCTGAGCCGCGACGGACGGTTTGCCCTCTCCTCCATCCTCCCGCCTCCGGAGTCCCGGAGAGACCAGATCCCCTCCCCCGAGCGCGGCTGGTTCGGGCCGTGTGCGGCTCCGCGAGCGGGTCCCGATTGCCGCGGGTGAGGAGCGATCGCGGGTGGCGGGTGAGTGGCGATAGGTCCATTTCTCGGACAGGCGAGAAGTTGACCGCGGCGCGGGGTGGATGCGCGCTGCAACCGCCGTCTCGTTCAAGTCCGGGGCCCGGGATCAACTCGCCCCGAACGAATTCGACGGAGATTCTGCCCAAAACACCGCTTTCGGGCACGAAAACGGGTGTTTGACCCAAAATCTCCGTCGAATTGGTTTGGAATCGGGCACGACGTTTCGCGTCCGGAACGGCGTCCACGCAGTGCGGTGAGATCCGACGTTCCGAGTGCGGCTGGTTCGGGCCGTGTGCGGCTACGGGAGCGGAACGGGCGTGATGCCGAGCGGGGCCAGCCCCGCAGCGCCGCCGTCGGCGGCGGTGAGCACCCAGATGCCGTCCTTGTGCACGGCCACGCTGTGCTCCCAGTGCGCGGCGGCCAGGCCGTCTCTGGTGGCGACGGTCCAGTCGTCGTCGCGCACGAACGTCTCGATGGATCCCATGACGACCATGGGCTCGATCGCGATCACGAGACCGGGCTTCACGTCCGGACCCTTCTGGCGCACGCGATAGTTGAACACGGGCGGGGCCTCGTGCATGGACCGGCCGATGCCGTGACCGACATAGTCGGTGAGGATTCCGTAGTCCCCCTGAGACTCGACGTAGTCCTCGATGGCATCGCCGACCTCGTTGAGGTGACGCGCCACCGCGAGCCGGGCGATCCCGTGCCACAGCGACTGCTCCGTGATGTGCGACAGTTTCTCGCGCTCGGCGACGACCTCGGGCCGGGCCGGGTCCGGAATCACGAAGGAGAAGGCCGCGTCGCCGTTCCAGCCGTCGATGATGGCACCGCTGTCGATCGACACGATGTCGCCGGCGGCGAGCACGCGAGCCCCCGGGATGCCGTGCACGACATCCTCGTTGACGGACGCGCAGACCGTGTGGTGGTAGCCCTGCTCCAGCTTGAAGTTCGGCAGGCCGCCCCGAGCCACGATGGCCGCCTCGGCGGCCGCGTCGAGCTCGAGGGTGGTCGCACCGACCCGGATGGCCGCCCGGGCCGCATCCAGGGATGCGGCCGTGGCCAGTCCGGGCACGATCATCAACCGCATCTGCGCCGGCGACTTGTAGATGGATCGTCGAAGGCTCATGGTGAAGATCTCTGCAAACTGCTGAGGACGCGCACGCTGGGCGTGCACGACCGGGTTAGGAGGCGCTGGCTGCGTCTCCGCTGGTGACGGGCACGCTGGTGACGGGCACGCTGGTGACGGGCACGGAGAGTCCGCGCCCGGTCAGTGCCGCAAGGATGCGCCCGGTCACCTCGTCGACGGCGCCGAGGCCGTCGACCGTGACCACGAGACCGCGGGAGGAGTAAACGTCGATCAGAGGAGATGTCTGCTCCTCGTAGACGGAGAGGCGGTGCCGGATGACGTCAGCGGTGTCGTCCGCACGCCCCTGCTCGGCGGCACGCTTGAGGAGTCGGGCGACGACCTCTTCGGTGTCGGCCACGATCAGCACGACGGCGTCGAGTGCGTCACCGTCGGCCTCCAGCAACCGGTCCAGTTCCAAAACCTGCTCCTGCGTGCGCGGGTAGCCGTCCAGCAGGAATCCCTTGGTGGCGTCGGGCTGCTGCAACCTATCGGACACGATCGCGTTGGTGAGGGAATCAGGCACGTACGCACCGGCATCCATGAACGCCTTGACTTGAAGACCCAGCTCGGTGTCGTTCTTCACGTTGAAGCGGAAGATGTCACCGGTGGAGATGGCCGGAACGTCGAAGGCCTCGGACAGGCGCTCGGCCTGAGTTCCCTTGCCCGCGCCGGGCGGGCCGATCAGCAGCAAACGGGTCATCGGAGAAGCCCTTCGTAGTGGCGCTGCTGGAGTTGTGCGTCGATCTGTTTGACCGTCTCGAGTCCGACACCGACCACGATCAGGATGCTGGCGCCACCGAACGGGAAGTTCTGGTCGGCTCCGATCGCGGAGAACGCGATCAGCGGCAGCAGGGCGATCAGGCCCAGGTACAGGGCACCGGGCAGCGTCACCCGGGTGAGAACGAAGTCCAGGTACTCGGCGGTCGGACGACCGGCACGTATGCCCGGGATGAATCCGCCGTACTTCTTCATGTTGTCGGCGACCTCTTCGGGGTTGAAGGTGATCGCGACATAGAAGTAGGTGAATCCGACGATGAGGAGGAAATACAGCGCCATGTAGAGCGGATCGTTGCCCTGCGTGAGGTTGTTGGTGACCCAGGTGACCCACGCTGCCGGCGCCTGTCCGGCCGCCGGCTGGTTGAACTGCGCGATCAGGGCCGGAAGGTACAGCAGTGACGACGCGAAAATGACGGGCACGACGCCGGCCATGTTCACCTTGATCGGGATATACGTGTTGTTCCCGCCGTAGGTGCGGCGTCCGACCATCCGTTTGGCGTACTGCACCGGGATGCGACGCTGGGACTGCTCGACGAAGACCACGGCGGCGACCACGACCAGACCGACCGCGATCACGATCATCAGGATGTCGAGGCCCTTCTGCTGCCCGATGGAGGCGAGCGATCCCGGAAAGAGGGCCGCGATCGAGGTGAAGATCAACAGTGACATGCCGTTGCCGATGCCGCGCTCGGTGATGAGCTCACCCATCCACATGATCAGGCCGGTGCCGGCGGTCATGGTGATGACCATGAGCATGATGGCGTACCAGGCGTCGTTGGTGAGCAGCTGCGAGCACTCGGCGCTGGCGGACGTGCCGTAGAGCGCTCCGCTGCGGGCCACCGTGATCAGCGTCGTCGACTGAAGGATCGCGAGGGCGATGGTGAGGTACCGAGTGTACTGGGTGAGCGTGCCCTGTCCGGACGCGCCTTCCTTGTGCAGTGTCTCAAAATGTGGGATGACCACGCGCAGGAGCTGCACGATGATCGAGGCCGTGATGTACGGCATGATGCCGAGCGCGAAGACCGACAGTTGCAGCAGGGCGCCGCCGCTGAAGAGGTTGACGAGCTCATAGAGGCCGCTGGCGTCCTGGTTCGCCGCCAGACACGATTGAACGTTTCCGAAGTCGACGAAGGGGGCAGGGATGAACGAGCCCAGTCGGAACAGGGCAACGATACCCAGACTGAACCCGATTTTCCTGCGCAGGTCGGGTGTGCGGAATATCCGCGCGATGGCGCTGAACACAATGCCTCCAGTTAATAACGTGAAAAACGAGCTTGTCGAGACCAGCATCGAAAGATTTCGATTGGTGGCCTCGACAAGCTCGCTCAGCGTCTACGGACTTACTTGATTGAGCCACCCGCAGCGACGATCTTCTGCTCTGCTGAGCCGGAGACCTTATCCACTGCAATGTTCAGCTTAACCGCAATGTCACCATTGCCGAGAACCTTGACCTTCTCGTTGTCGCGAACGGCACCCTTGGCGACCAGGTCGGCGATGGTCACATCGCCGCCGTTCGGGTAAAGCTCGGCGAGCTTCTCGAGGTTGACGACCTGGTACTCGACGCGGAACGGGTTCTTGAACCCGCGCAGCTTCGGAGTACGCATGTGCAGCGGCATCTGGCCACCCTCGAACCCGATGCGCACGTTGTAGCGCGCCTTCGTACCCTTGGTTCCACGGCCGGCGGTCTTACCCTTGGATCCTTCACCACGACCGACACGCATGCGCGACTTCTTGGCTCCTGGGGCGGGGCGAAGGTGGTGAACCTTCAGAACCTGCTCGCGCTTCTCGGTCGGAGCAGCCTTCACTGCGACCTTGGCGGAGGCAGCCTTCTTGGGGGCTGCCTTCTGTGCAGTGGCGGGCTTGGCGGCTGCCGTGGCAGCTTCCTTCTCGTCAGCCATTAGTCAATCTCCTCGACCTTTACGAGGTGAGCAACGGTGTTGACGTAACCACGGTTCTGCGAGTTGTCCTCGCGAATCGTGACTGCGCCAATGCGCTTGAGACCCAGGCTGCGAAGCGTGTCGCGCTGGTTCTGCTTCTCACTAATTTTGGACTTGATCTGTGTCACTTTGAGGCGAGCCATCAGGCACCTGCCTTTGCTGCCGCTGCAGCTGCTGCTGCGGCGGCGTCGGCACGCAGGAAGCGCGCCGGAGCGACGTCTTCGTACGCGAGGCCACGACGAGCCGCAACTGCACGCGGCTCTTCGAGCTGGTGCAGGGCCTCGACCGTGGCGTGAACGATGTTGATGGTGTTCGACGAACCGAGCGACTTGCTGAGGACATCGTGGATGCCCGCGCACTCGAGAACGGCGCGCACCGGGCCACCGGCGATAACGCCGGTACCGGCGGCGGCGGGACGCAGCAGGACGACGCCGGCTGCGGCTTCACCCTGCACGGGGTGCGGGATCGTCAGACCGACGCGGGGAACGCGGAAGAAGTTCTTCTTCGCTTCTTCGACGCCCTTGGAAATAGCGGTCGGCACCTCGCGGGCCTTGCCGTATCCAACGCCGACGAGGCCGTTTCCGTCACCGACGACGACGAGAGCGGTGAAGCTGAAGCGACGACCACCCTTCACCACCTTGGAAACGCGGTTGATGGTGACGACGCGCTCCAGGAACTGGCTCTTGTCGGCATCGCGGCTTCCGCGGTCCTTGTTCGGGTTGCGCTCACGACCGCCACGACGAGCCTCACGAGGCTCGTTCTGGGCAGGTGCCGTTGAGGCAGCGGTTTCGACGGGTGCCTCTGCGGCCACCACGGTCCCCTTGGTTGCTGTGCTAGCGGTTTCAGTGCTCACAGGTTCAATCCACCCTCTCGAGCTCCATCGGCGATCGCAGCAACGCGTCCTGCGTACTTGCTTCCGCCACGGTCAAATACGACGGCGTCGATGCCGGCGGCCTTCGCACGCTCGGCGACGAGTTCGCCGACCTTGCGGGCCTTGGCGGTCTTGTCACCATCGAAGGTGCGCAGACCGTCTTCGAGCGTGGACGCCGAAGCAAGGGTGAAACCCTTGCTGTCATCGACGACCTGCACGAACACGTGGCGAGCCGAACGGGTCACGACGAGACGCGGACGAAGCGCGGTCCCCTCGATCTTTTTGCGAAGACGTGTATGCCTGCGTCCGCGGGCAGCGGCCTTGCTCTTACCTCTAGTTCCGAGACCCATGGTTACTTACCACTCTTTCCGGCCTTGCGGCGAACAATCTCGCCGGCGTAACGCACACCCTTGCCCTTGTAGGGCTCCGGCTTGCGAATCTTACGGATGTTGGCGGCGACCTCGCCGACAGCCTGCTTGTCGATGCCACCGACCGTGAGGCGGTTGACGCTCTCCACGGTGAGGGTGATGCCGGCAGGTGCCTCGACGAGGACCGGGTGCGAGAAGCCGAGGGCGAACTCGATCGAGCTGCCCTTCTGGGCGACGCGGTAACCGGTACCGACGATCTCGAGAGACTTGGTGTAACCCACCGTCACCCCGATGATCTGGTTTGCGATCAGCGTGCGAGTCAGACCGTGCAGCGAACGCGAGTTGCGCTCGTCATTCGGGCGTGTGACGACGACGTGGCCGTCCTCGATCTTGACCTCGATGGGGTTCGCGACGGTGAGCGCGAGCTCGCCTTTCGGACCCTTGACGTTGACGCGCTGGCCTTCAGTGGCGACCGTGACATCCGCGGGAATCGGGATGGGAAGTCTTCCAATACGTGACATTGTCGGCTACCACACGTAGGCGAGAACTTCTCCGCCTACGCCCTTCTTCTCAGCCTGGCGGTCGGTGAGCAGACCGCTGGAGGTGGACAGGATGGCAACGCCGAGACCACCGAGAACGGTGGGGATTTCGGTCGACTTTGCGTACACGCGCAGGCCGGGCTTGGAAACCCGCTTGATGCCGACGATGGAACGCTCGCGGTTCGGACCGAACTTGAGGTTGAGCGTGAGGGTCTTGCCGACCACTGCATCCTTGACATCCCACGCCGAGATGTAACCCTGTGCCTTGAGAATGTCTGCGATGTTCGCTTTGAGCTTGCTGTGCGGCATGGACACGGTGTCGTGGAACGCCGAGTTAGCGTTGCGCAGTCTGGTCAGCATGTCTGCGACCGGATCTGTCATTGTCATTTGTGGTGCCTTTCTCGCCTGGTTTCGTTCATCCGTTACACGGGTGACGACCTTGGTCGTGGTGGGGCTGGACGGTTGTCCAGCCCCGGATTTGTAGTACAAGAGCCAAAGAGTTAGTTTACTTTGTGTTTTCGGCCGTCTTGAACGGGAAGCCCAGCGCCTTGAGCAGCGCGCGGCCTTCTTCGTTGTTCTTGGCCGTCGTCACAACCGTGATATCCATACCGCGGATACGGTCGATCCGGTCCTGGTCGATCTCGTGGAACATGACCTGCTCGGTGAGACCGAAGGTGTAGTTACCGCTGCCATCGAACTGCTTGTCGCTCAGACCACGGAAGTCGCGGATGCGCGGAAGCGCCAGGCTCAGGAGCCGGTCGAGGAACTCCCACATGCGGTCGCCACGAAGTGTGACGTGCGTGCCGATGGGCTGTCCTTCACGCAGTTTGAACTGCGCGATCGACTTACGGGCCTTGGTGACCTGCGGCTTCTGACCGGTGATCTTGGTGAGGTCGGAGACGGCGCCATCCATGATCTTGCCGTCGCGTGCTGCCTCGCCAACACCCATGTTCACGACGATCTTGACCAGGTTCGGAATCTGGTGAACGTTGGTGAAGCCGAGGTCCTTGCTGAGCTGGGCCATGATCTCATCGCGGTACTTCTGCTTGAGACGCGGCAGGACGGCCTCAACGGCGGCTTCTGCTGCTGCAACTGAAGTGTCGGTCATCAGAGGTCCTTCCCTGACTTCTTGGCGTAACGGATGCGGACCGTCTTGGTGACGCCGTCCTTCGTTACTTCTTCGAGGCGGAATCCGACGCGAGTCGGCTTCTTGGTCTCCGGGTCGACGAGGGCCACGTTGGACACGTGAATCGGCGCCTCCATGGTCTCGATGCCGCCGGTCTTGGTGCCGCGCTGGGTCTGGCCCACGCGAACGTGCTTGGTGACGAAGTTGATGCCCTCAACGAGGACCCTGTTCTTCTCCACCAGGATGGCAATGACCTTGCCCTGCTTGCCACGGTCTCCGCCGCGGGCCTGGGTGCGGCCGGTGATGACCTCTACGAGATCACCCTTTTTGAGTCTGGCCATGATTTAGATAACCTCCGGTGCCAGCGAGATGATCTTCATGAACTTCTTGTCGCGAAGCTCGCGACCGACCGGTCCGAAGATTCGGGTGCCGCGGGGGTCACCTTCGTTCTTCAAAATCACTGCGGCGTTCTCATCGAACTTGATGTACGAACCGTCTGAACGACGGGTCTGCTTTTTGACGCGAACGACGACGGCCTTGACGACGTCGCCCTTCTTGACGTTGCCGCCCGGGATCGCGTCCTTGACCGTGGCGACGATGGTGTCGCCGAGGCCTGCGTAGCGACGGCCGGAGCCGCCGAGCACGCGAATGGTCAACAGCTCCTTGGCACCCGTGTTGTCGGCAACCTTGAGTCGTGATTCTTGCTGAAGCACTTTTTATACCCTTCTATCAAGTAAGCGCGAGGCTTACTTGGCCTTCTCGAGGATCTCGACCAGGCGCCAGCGCTTGGAGGCGCTGAGCGGACGGGTCTCACTGATCAGGACCAGGTCGCCGACGCCGGCGATGTTCGCCTCGTCGTGAGCCTTCAGCTTGGACGTACGGCGGATGACCTTGCCGTACAGGGGGTGCTTCACGCGGTCTTCGACCTCGACAACGATGGTCTTATCCATCTTGTCGCTGGTCACGTAACCACGCAGCGTCTTGCGGTAGCCGCGAACGAGAGCCTCAGCCTCGGCAGCGACGACCTTTTCGTCAGTCTTCGCCATGACTAGGCCTCCTTCGTCTGGGCGGCGTCGGCCGCAGCGGAGTCGTCAACGGACTCCACTGCAGGCTTTGCCTTCTTGGTCTTCTTCTCAGCCTTGGCCGGAGCCTCGACTGGTGCGGGAGTCGGACGAATGCCCAACTCGCGCTCACGGAGAATCGTGTAGATGCGAGCGATGTCGCGCTTGACCGCGCGGAGGCGGCCGTGGCTCTCGAGCTGGCCGGTGGCCGACTGGAAGCGAAGGTTGAAGAGTTCTTCCTTCGCCTTCTTCAGCTCATCGAACAACCGCTCGTTTTCAAAAGTGTCGAGCTCGACTGAGGCGAGCTCCTTGGATCCGATCGCCATTATGCGTCGCCCTCCTCGCGCTTGATGATGCGTGCCTTCAAGGGCAGTTTGTGGATAGCGCGGGTCAGCGCTTCCTTTGCGACGATGTCAGTGACACCGCTGAGTTCGAAAAGCACGCGACCGGGCTTGACGTTGGCAACCCACCACTCGACGGAACCCTTACCGGAACCCATGCGGGTTTCGGCCGGCTTCTTGGTGAGCGGGCGGTCCGGGTAGATGTTGATCCAGACCTTGCCGCCGCGCTTCATGTGACGGGTGATCGCGATACGAGCGGACTCGATCTGACGGTTGGTCACATAGGCGGGCGTGAGGGCCTGGATGCCGTACTCACCGAACGACAGCTCGGTACCACCGGTTGCGTGGCCGGTACGGCCCGGGTGGTGCTGCTTGCGGTGCTTGACTCTGCGTGGAATCAACATGGTTATGCCTCAACTCCTGCTGCAACCGGTGCCGCTGCCTCTGCGCGGGGCGCACGACGCGGTCGGTCGTCACGACGCTCGGGGCGGGTCGACTTAGCGTTGGCCTGCTCGCGAGCGAGTTCCTTGTTGGTGATGTCGCCCTTGTAGATCCAGACCTTCACGCCGATGCGGCCGAAGGTGGTCTTGGCTTCATAGAACCCGTAGTCGATGTTCGCGCGCAGAGTGTGCAGGGGCACACGGCCTTCGCGGTAGAACTCCGAACGGCTCATCTCGGCGCCACCCAGGCGACCGGAGACCTGGATGCGAACACCCTTGGCACCGGCGCGCTGGGCACCCTGCAGGCCCTTACGCATCGCGCGGCGGAATGCCACGCGAGCGGAGAGCTGCTCGGCGATGCCCTGAGCGACCAGCTGAGCGTCGACCTCGGGGTTCTTCACCTCGAGGATGTTCAGCTGGATCTGCTTGGCGGTGAGCTTCTCGAGGTCGGAGCGAATGCGCTCGGCCTCCGCGCCGCGGCGACCGATCACAATGCCCGGACGGGCGGTGTGGATGTCGACGCGAACGCGGTCACGAGTGCGCTCGATCTCGATGCGGGACACGCCGGCGCGGTCGAGACTGGTGCTCAACAGGCGGCGGATCTTGACGTCTTCAGCGACGAAGTCGCTGTAACGCTGGCCCGGCTTCGTGCTGTCAGAGAACCAACGCGACACGTGGTCGGTCGTGATTCCCAGACGGAAGCCATAGGGGTTTACTTTCTGACCCATTACTTCGTACCCTCCTCAGGAGTGGCGAGCACAACCGTGATGTGGCTCGTGCGCTTCTTGATCTGGAATGCGCGACCCTGTGCACGGGCCTGGAAACGCTTGAGGGTCGTACCCTCGTCAACGAACGCCTGGCTGACGAACAGGTCCTGCTCGTCGAGGAAGGTGTTGGCTGCATCAGCCTTGACTCGCGCGTTGGCGATTGCCGAGGCAACCAGCTTGTACACCGGGTCGCTCGCGCCCTGCGGCGCAAACTTCAGAATTCCCAGGGCCTCGAAGGCCTGCTTGCCGCGGATCAGGTTGACAACGCGACGAGCCTTCTGGGGGGTAACGCGGATGTGACGCACGCGTGCGATCGACTCCACCATTTCTTATCCTCCTTCACGTCCCCGCGTTAGCGGCGACGGCCCTTCTTGTCGTCCTTCACGTGTCCACGGAAGGTGCGGGTGGGCGCAAACTCGCCGAGCTTATGCCCGACCATGCTCTCGGTGACGAACACCGGGATGTGCTTGCGTCCGTCGTGCACGGCGATGGTGTGCCCGAGCATGCCGGGGATGATCATCGAACGGCGCGACCAGGTCTTGATTACGTTCTTGCTGCTGGCTTCGTTCGCCTTGACAACCTTGCGAAGCAGGTGGTCGTCAACGAACGGGCCTTTCTTGAGACTGCGTGGCATCGTCTACTCCTACTTACGCTTCTTGCCGACGGTACGGCGACGAACGATGAGCTTGTCGCTTTCCTTGTTCGGGTGGCGGGTACGCCCTTCTTTCTGGCCCCAAGGGCTGACGGGGTGACGTCCACCGGACGTCTTACCCTCACCACCACCGTGCGGGTGGTCGACCGGGTTCATGGCGACACCACGAACGGTCGGGCGAACGCCTTTCCAGCGCATCCGGCCGGCCTTGCCCCAGTTGATGTTCGACTGCTCGGCGTTGCCGACCTCGCCGATCGTGGCGCGGCAGCGGGCGTCGACGTTGCGGATTTCTCCGGACGGCAGGCGCAGCTGGGCGTAGATGCCATCCTTCGCAACGAGGCGAACGGATGATCCGGCGGAGCGGGCCATCTTGGCGCCACCGCCCGGACGCAGTTCGACCGCGTGGATGATGGTACCGGTCGGGATGTTCTTCAGCGGCAGGTTGTTGCCGGGCTTGATGTCAGCACCGGCGCCCGACTCTACGATGTCGCCCTGGTTCAGCTTGTTCGGGGCGATGATGTAGCGCTTGGAGCCGTCCATGAAGTGCAGGAGCGCGATGCGCGCCGTGCGGTTGGGGTCGTACTCGATGTGAGCAACCTTGGCGTTGACGCCGTCCTTGTCGTTACGACGGAAGTCGATCAGACGGTACTGGCGCTTGTGTCCACCACCGATGTGACGGGTGGTGATGCGACCCTGGTTGTTACGGCCACCGGTCTTGGACAGGGGGCGAAGCAGGGACTTCTCCGGCGTGGAGCGGGTGATCTCTGCGAAGTCTGCAACAGATGAACCGCGACGACCGGGAGTCGTGGGCTTGAACTTACGAATAGCCATTTCTTATTCCTCTAGTCCGCGCCGCTTAGCCGACGGCCGTGAAGATGTCAATGGAACCGGACTTGAGCGTGACGATGGCACGCTTGGTGTCCTTGCGCTTGCCCTGACCGAACTTCGTGCGACGCGTCTTGCCGATGCGGTTCATGGTGTTGATCGAAGCGACCTCCACCTTGAAGATCTTTTCGATCGCGAGCTTGATTTCGGTCTTGTTCGAGCGCGGGTCCACGATGAAGGTGTACTTGCCTTCGTCGATCAGGCCATAGCTCTTCTCAGAGACGACCGGAGCGAGGATGACGTCGCGGGGATCCTTGTTGATCGGGGTAGCCATTATGCGGACACCTCTTCCTTCTTGGTCTTGCTCGCCACGAACGCGTCGAACGCGCCCTTGGTGAAGACGATGTCGTCGCTGACGAGAACGTCATAGGCATTCAGCTGGTCCCACGGCAGAACGTGCACCGTCGGCAGGTTGCGGATGCTGCGCAGTGTCAGTTCGTCGGTGCGCTCCAGGACGACCAGCACGTGCTTGCTGCTGGCGATCTGGCTGAGCAGCTCGATGGCGCCCTTGGTGCTGGGCGTCTCGGCGCTGAAGAGTGCGGTCACGACGTGCAGGCGGTCGCCACGGGCGCGGTCGGAAAGGGATCCACGCAGTGCTGCCGCGATCATCTTCTTGGGGGTGCGCTGTTCGTAGTTACGCGGGGTCGGTCCGTGGACGATTCCACCACCGGTCATCTGAGGGGCGCGGATCGAGCCCTGACGAGCGCGACCGGTTCCCTTCTGCTTGAACGGCTTGCGGCCGGAACCGGAAACCTCGCCACGACGCTTGGTCTTGTGAGTTCCCTGACGTGCGGCAGCGAGCTGCGCGACGACGACCTGGTGGATCAACGGGACGTTGGTCTGAACGTCAAAGATTTCGGCGGGCAACTCAACGGAGCCGGCCTTCTTACCCTTGGCGTCGATGAGATCGAGTGAGGTAGTCATACGACTAGGCTCCCTTCACTGCATTGCGGACGAATACGAGGCGGCCCTTGGCGCCGGGAACGGCACCCTTGACCAGCAGGAGGCCCTTCTCGGCATCCACGGCGTGAACCTTGAGGTTCAGCACGGTGACGCGCTCGCCACCCATACGACCGGCCATGCGCATGCCCTTGAAGACACGGCTCGGGGTCGAGGAAGCACCGATGGAACCGGGCTTGCGGTGGTTGCGGTGCGAACCGTGAGAGGAGGAAACACCCTTGAAGTTGTGACGCTTCATAACACCGGCGAAACCCTTGCCCTTGCTGGTGCCCATGACGTCGACCTTGGTACCGGCAGCGAACACACCGTCAACGGTGAGTTCCTGGCCCAGGGTGTAGTCAGCGGCATCCGCAGTGCGGAGCTCGGTGAGGTGACGGCGAGGCGTGACGCCTGCCTTTTCGAAGTGTCCGGCGGAAGGCTTGTTGACCTTGCGCGGATCGATGGCCCCGGCAGCGATCTGGACGCCGGCGTAACCGTCGATGTCCTTGCTGCGGATCTGGGTGACAACGTTGGGCGAGATTTCGATGACGGTGACGGGAACGAGCTTGTTGTTCTCGTCCCACACCTGCGTCATGCCGAGCTTCTTGCCGAGGAGACCCTTGGTGGTCTTGGTATCTGAGTAAGACATCGCGGGCCCTAGAGCTTGATCTCGATGTTGACGTCGGCCGGCAGGTCGAGACGCATGAGCGAGTCGACAGCCTTCGGGGTCGGGTCAATGATGTCGATCAGACGCTTGTGGGTGCGCATTTCAAAGTGCTCCCGGCTGTCCTTGTACTTGTGAGGGGAACGGATGACACACACCACGTTCTTCTCGGTCGGAAGCGGCACGGGGCCGACGACAGTCGCACCCGCGCGGGTCACTGTGTCGACGATCTTGCGCGCCGAGATGTCGATGACCTCGTGGTCATACGACTTAAGTCGAATGCGGATTTTCTGTCCCGCCATGTCGAACTCGCTTTCTTGTCAAGGCTTCGTACATCCCGAGGGGCTGCATTGGACGCCGTAGTAGCACTGCTGCTGTCGCACCACTGTTCATCTGTCAATTTCGGCAGGGCCGCGGAGCGGTCATGCCGAGCCAACCCGCTTCTCCACACTCGCGCGTGAGGGAAGGCATGGATTTACCCAGCTTTCCCGGCTGTTGGTTTGAGCTATGTTCTGCTACCCGCGGCCTAACTGTGCACCTGGCGCCTTTCACGGCGAACGGCACAAGCTATGCACTACCTGGCAGTGATCCCGACACCGCGTGCAGCGCGGCAGTCGAAAGTGTTGAACTAGAAGAGTCTGCCACAGGGTTGGGTCATTGTGCAACCCGGGCGTGTCGCGGGCGGCGTGTCGCCACATCCGCGTCGTTCCGCGGCTCGGCCGGCTCTCGCCCCGGGCGCGTCGCCGCCACCATTCACGCCTCGCGCGGGTGCTGCGCCGCTCCGCGCGGGGCACGCCACCAGCGCAGCGGCGCAACACCCGCGCACCACCGGCACCTCACCGAAACTGGAGTCGCGGGCGCCCGATCGGCAGCCCCAACTGCAGCAGCCGAGTGCGCAGCCGGCTCTGACTCATCCCGACCGGGAAGTCCCACCGGGTGAACGCGTGCACCTGGCGCCGCACGCCATCCTCACGGCGTTACTCGTCGTAGACCACCTCGGCGGTGGTGCGACCGCCTCGCATCACGGGGTCGAAGTATTTGCCCTTGCCGTCGGCCTCCCCCACCGAGTCCTCGTCGATCCAGTAGAAGTCCGTGAAGACGGTCTTGCCTTCGACGACGAACGGATGCTGCAGCACCGGCTCCGGAAATCCGTTCAGCGCCACGTTGACGCGGCTTCCGGACTCGTTGGGGGAACCGGACAGCGTCGAAGAGAAGTCGATCACTGCCCGCGCCCGCACGGGCCCGCGGAAGGGAAGCAACCCTTCCCAGGTCTCACGCAGCCTGGCTCTGGTGGTCAGAGGCAGAATGCACCCCCTGCGATCCACCGCAATGGCCCGGTCGGCCATGGCGACCGCGGACTTCAGATCCAGAGTGGCGGCGAGGTCGACGACCGTGCGTTCGACGCTGGTGACCAGGAGTCCGTTCACCACGGCGATATCCCGCGTGTCGAGTCCCAATGCATGCTTGCGGATACCCGGCGTTGAGCGGCCGCCGCGGGTGCGTTCGGTGAGGAAGTGGACCTCGGGCGGCCAGCCGGCGAGAGTGGGGAGTCCCTACAGGACAGCCGCGGACCGGTGGGAGATCACATGTTCCGTCTGGCGCGTGTCTGCTGCGCCGCGCACACAGGCTGCATACCGCTAGTCCGGGGTCAGCGCCGCCCACTCGGCGGCGTCCATGTACTGGCCGCGAGCGAGCCTGTGCAGTTCGCCCCTCTCCGCCTGGCGGCGGAGCCGGAGGTCGACGCCGAAGGCCCTGCGGAGATCGGACGCGAGGAGGAGGCCGTTGGGTGAGACGTGCTCTTCAGGTGAGTCAGGCATCCGCCCACTGTGCACTGTTGCGTCCCCAGCACCGCGTCGCCACAGGGATCTGCACACTCCCCTCCGGGCAACCCGCCTGTGGAGAACGGGGCGCATCCCGATGCGCGGGTGCTGCGCCCGTTCGCAGGTGGCATGCCACGCGCGAACCGGCGCACGACCCGCGCCACGGTGCGCTCGGTCACCGAAGTGAGCTCGACCAGCGGTTACCTGCCGTCGGGGCCAGTGCCTCGAGCGTCGCGGTCGGTCGGACCGTCCCCGCGACCGAGGTGTTTATCCGCCGCCGCTCGGGCATCCTTGATCTTGTCGGCGTGCTTGTTGCCGGTGACCTTGTTCGCGGCGGCGGCGCCCCCGTCGAGGATCTTGTCGGCGATCTTCTCGCCCTTCTCTGTTTTGAGGAACTCCTGCGCTTTGCGGCTGATGTCGTTGAAATTCACGGGGTGCTCCGATCTGGGGCGGTTGAGGTTCATTTCAAGGCTAGTTCCTGGGCGATTCGGGATCAACTGGCCCCGCAAGTCGGGGACGAAAAAAAGGGCCGGCCCCGAAGGACCGACCCCATTTTCTGAAGGGAACTACTTGATGATCTTGGTCACCGTTCCGGCGCCGACGGTGCGGCCACCTTCACGAATGGCGAAGCCGAGGCCCTCTTCCATGGCGATCGGCTGGATCAGCGCGACGTTCATGTCGGTAGTGTCGCCGGGCATGACCATCTCGGTGCCCTCAGGCAGCGTGATGACGCCGGTGACGTCCGTGGTGCGGAAGTAGAACTGCGGGCGGTAGTTCGCGTAGAACGGGTTGTGACGCCCGCCCTCATCCTTGGACAGGATGTACGCGGTGCCCTCGAAGTCGGTGTGCGGCGTGACCGAACCCGGCTTGACGACAACCTGGCCGCGCTCGACGTCTTCGCGCTTGGTGCCACGAAGAAGAAGGCCACAGTTCTCGCCGGCCCATGCCTCGTCGAGCTGCTTGTGGAACATCTCGATACCCGTGACCGTGGTCTTGATGGTCGGGCGGATGCCGACAACCTCGACCTCGGAGTTGATCTTGAGGGTTCCACGCTCGGCGCGGCCGGTGACGACGGTTCCACGACCGGTGATCGTGAAGACGTCCTCGATCGGCATCAGGAAGGGCTTGTCCTTGTCGCGGACGGGCTCCGGGAAGTAGTCGTCGACAGCCTTCATGAGCTCAAGGATGTTGCCGACCCACTTCTCGTCGCCTTCAAGCGCCTTGAGTGCGGAAACGCGCACGACGGGAGCGTTGTCGCCGTCGAAGCCCTGGGCGGAGAGGAGTTCGCGAACCTCGAGCTCAACGAGCTCGAGGATCTCTTCGTCGTCAACCATGTCGGACTTGTTCAGTGCCACGAGCAGGGACGGCACGCCGACCTGCTTCGCGAGCAGAACGTGCTCACGGGTCTGAGCCATCGGGCCGTCAGTAGCAGCAACCACAAGGATCGCCCCGTCCATCTGAGCTGCACCGGTGATCATGTTCTTGATGTAGTCAGCGTGGCCCGGTGCGTCTACGTGCGCATAGTGACGCTTTTCGGTCTCGTACTCAACGTGCGAGATGTTGATCGTGATACCGCGCTGGCGTTCTTCCGGAGCCGAGTCGATCGACGCAAAGTCGCGCTGAACGTTCGTCTTGGACGGGTACGTGTCGGCAAGGACCTTGGAGATCGCTGCAGTCAGCGTGGTCTTTCCGTGGTCAACGTGACCGATCGTTCCGATGTTTACGTGCGGCTTGGTCCGCTCGAACTTGGCCTTGGCCACTGTGGGTCCTCCTCAGGACTCATGGCTCCATCGACCGCTGGTTTGCGGCCGGTGAAACTGCTGGATTTGTGTACTTATGCTACTCGGGCCGGGAGGCCGAAGCGATTTGGGCCCGAAGGCCCGGAGAGACCGGAAGCCTCAGGCTATTCGCCCTTGTTCTTCTGGATGATCTCTTCGGCCACGGCCCTGGGGACCTCCGCGTAACTCTCGAAGGTCATCGAGTACACCGCGCGGCCCGAGGTCTTCGACCTCAGGTCACCGATGTATCCGAACATCTCCGACAGCGGCACGTTGGCGCGAATTACCTTCACGCCCTGAGCGTCCTCCATGGTCTGGATCTGTCCACGACGCGAGTTGAGGTCGCCGATGACGTCGCCCATGTATTCCTCGGGCGTACGAACCTCGACGGCCATCAGCGGCTCGAGCAGAACAGGGTCAGCCTTACGAACGGCTTCCTTGAAGCCCATCGAACCGGCAATCTTGAACGCCATCTCCGAGGAGTCGACGTCGTGCGCGGCGCCGTCAAGCAGGCTTGCCTTGACGCCCACCATCGGGTAGCCGGCCAGGACGCCAACGTGCAGCGCATCCTGGATTCCTGCGTCCACCGAGGGGATGTACTCCCGGGGGATGCGGCCACCCGTGACCTTGTTGACGAACTCGTAGCTCTTCTCGGCAGTGATCTCGAGCGGCTCGATCGCGATCTGAATCTTCGCGAACTGCCCGGATCCACCGGTCTGCTTCTTGTGCGTGTAGTCGTGACGCTCGACCGCCCTGCGGATGGTCTCGCGGTAGGCGACCTGAGGCTTGCCGACGTTGGCTTCGACGTTGAATTCACGTCGCATCCGGTCGACCAGGATGTCCAGGTGAAGTTCACCCATTCCCTTGATGACCGTCTGACCAGTTTCCTGGTTCTGCTCGGTGCGGAAGGTCGGGTCTTCTTCGGCCAATTTCTGGATCGCAAGACCCAGCTTTTCCTGGTCCTGCTTCGTCTTCGGCTCGATCGCAACCTCGATGACCGGGTCAGGGAACGTCATCGACTCGAGCACGACCTGCGCGTTCGGGTCGCACAGGGTGTCGCCTGTGGTGGTGTCCTTGAGGCCGATGACCGCGTAGATGTGACCGGCGGTCACGAAGGCCACCGGGTTCTCCTTGTTGGCGTGCATCTGGAAGATCTTGCCGATGCGCTCCTTCTTGCCCTTGGTCGAGTTGACGACCTGGGCGCCGGAGTCAAGGTGACCGGAGTACACGCGAACGTAGGTCAGACGACCGAAGAACGGGTGAACGGCGACCTTGAACGCGAGGGCCGTGAACGGCTCCGTCGCGTCGGGGTGACGCATGATGACCTTTTCCTCGTCGCGCGCGTCGTGGGCCTCGATGGCCGGCACGTCGAGCGGGGTGGGGAGGTAGTCGACGACTGCGTCAAGCATCGGCTGAACGCCGCGGTTCTTGAACGCGGAACCGCAGAGGACCGGATAGATCTCGCTAGAGACCGTGAGCCCCCGAATCGCGTGCTTGATCTCGGAGACGGTGAGCTCTTCGCCGGAGAAGTACTTCTCCATGAGGTCGTCGTCGGTCTCGGCGACGGTTTCGAGGAGCAGCTTGCGGTATTCCGCGGCCTGCTCGGCAAGGTCGGCCGGGATCTCTTCGATGGCGTACTTGGAGCCCATCTCGACGTCACCCTTGGAGTCGCCGCGCCAGGTCAGTGCACGCATTTCGACGAGGTCGACAACACCTTCGAAGGTGTTCTCGGCGCCGATGGGCAGCTGGATGACGAGCGGCTTCGCGCCGAGGCGCTTGACGATGGTGTCGACCGTGTAGAAGAAGTCGGCGCCGAGCTTGTCCATCTTGTTGACGAAGCAAATGCGGGGCACGTCGTACTTGTCGGCCTGGCGCCAGACGGTCTCCGACTGGGGCTCAACGCCCTCCTTGCCGTCGAACACTGCGACGGCGCCGTCGAGGACGCGGAGCGAACGCTCCACCTCAACGGTGAAGTCCACGTGGCCGGGGGTGTCGATGATGTTGATCTGGTTTGCGGCCCAGAAACAGGTCGTCGCGGCAGACGTGATGGTGATGCCACGTTCCTGCTCCTGCGCCATCCAGTCCATGGTCGAGGCGCCGTCGTGCGTCTCGCCGATCTTGTGATTGACACCCGTGTAGTACAGGATGCGCTCAGTGACGGTGGTCTTGCCAGCATCAATGTGAGCCATGATGCCGATGTTGCGGACCTTACTCAGGTCGGTGAGCACGTCAAGTGCCACGGGGGTCCTCCGGAAGTTTGCTTATGGATACTGGGGCGAAACAGGGCATCCGGTAACCGGGCCCATCGAGATCTGATCTCGACAAGCCCGGATTCCGGAACGCGACTACCAGCGGTAGTGAGCGAAGGCCTTGTTCGCCTCGGCCATCTTGTGCGTGTCCTCGCGGCGCTTCACAGCGGCGCCGAGGCCGTTGGATGCGTCGAGGATTTCGTTGGTGAGACGCTCGGTCATCGTCTTCTCGCGACGAGCCTTGGCGTAGCTGGTCAACCAGCGCAGAGCCAGGGTGTTGGCGCGGTGCGGCTTGACTTCGACGGGCACCTGGTAGGTGGAACCACCGACGCGGCGCGAACGCACCTCAAGGGTCGGGCGCACGTTGTCGAGTGCCTTCTTCAAGGTGACGACGGCATCCGCACCGTTCTTGGCAACGACGCCTTCGAGTGCATCGTAAACGATGCGCTCGGCGAGGCCCTTTTTGCCGTCGAGGAGGATCTTGTTGACGAGCTGGGAGACGATGGGGGCGCCGTATACCGGGTCAGCGATAACGGGACGCTTGGGCGCTGGGCCTTTACGAGGCATTACTTCTTCTCCATCTTGGCGCCGTAGCGGCTACGAGCCTGCTTGCGGTTCTTGACGGCCTGGGTGTCCAGTGCGCCGCGAACGATCTTGTATCGAACACCGGGGAGGTCCTTCACACGACCACCGCGGACGAGCACCATCGAGTGCTCCTGCAGGTTGTGACCCTCGCCGGGAATGTAGGCGGTGACCTCGGTACCGTTCGACAGCTTGACGCGGGCGACCTTGCGGAGGGCCGAGTTCGGCTTCTTCGGCGTGGTCGTGTAAACACGGGTGCACACGCCGCGCTGCTGGGGGTTGGACTTCAGGGCGGGCGCCTTGGTCTTGGTGACCTTGGGGCTGCGGCCCTTTCGTACCAACTGCTGAATGGTGGGCACTAATTACTCCTTGTTTGTGCTGCACGGTGACAGCTCATTGATGGTTAGCATTCGAATCGCTCCGTTTCCGGCCCGATCGAGTTCATCTGGACCCACCGAAACACGCGGAATGAGTTTCGCGAGCCGTAGTGGGTATGCCGTGGGGGCTGCTCGGAGAGCACACCCTGTGTGAGTGCCACATCAAGGCGCCTAAGGTGCGGCACGACAAGATCGCGGTGGCATGACTCAAGCGCACGACAAAGCGCACACCTACAGAGGATATCCCGGGGGTGACCGCTGGGTCAAATGGATCACGCGGCCCAAAGGTTCGTTCAGGTGTTGTTCAGGGGCCGTGCGGCCAGAGCGGGGAATCGAGCGCGGTGTCGAGGTCGGCGAGGAGAGCGATCACCCAGGGTTCGACGAATTCGGTGACGGCGCTGCGCATCCGTTCACGGTGCCGGGACAGTTCGGCGCAGACCCGACCGCCGACCAGCGCCGCGTGTTCGTCGGCGCGTGTGACCTCGGCGCGGATGGCCGCCTTCTCCTCGTCGGTCAAGGGAGGCGGGTCAACGGGCAGGGTCACGGATGCCTCTGGCCGGGCGAGTTCGGCGAACGTGAAGAGGTAGGGGGCGTCGGGCGGTGCCGGCGGGTCAAGGTCGAGGCCGGTGTAGGCCGGGTCGAGGCCCTCAGCGGGGCGGTACGTCAACGCGGCCTGCTTGCGCTCCTCGTTCAGGCGGATCTCCCGGAGCAGCAGGGGGAGGTGCGTCTCGGTGAACTCGTCGACCTCGGCGTCGATCAGGTGCTTCAGGCGCATGGCGAGGGCGTGCTGCACGGCGTGCGGGACATCCGTGGCGAGGCCGGCGGCGGCGATGACCGGCGACCCGAAGCAGGTGCGGCACAGGCGTGAACGGCCGCGATGCGTGCCCGGGCGCCAGCGAGGCAGCCAGTTGAGCCAGTCGTCAACCTGTTGGCTGACCCGCAACTCGATGGAACCGCCCATGAGAGTCAAGGGTACCCGATCGGAGTGCTCCGCAGTCAGCGACTTTCAGGCCGGCGGGGCTTCAGTCTTCGCCTTGCTCCCACGGCCATTTCGGGGGGCCGCGTTCGGGCATCCGTGAGGCGAGGACCAGCGAGTAGAGCAGGGTGACGATGAAGGAGAGGATGCCGGTGGTCACCGCGAACGGGCCCAGCAGCACGGAGGCTGCGAACCCGACGCTGTCGCCCGGGAGCCCGGCGGTGTCGGCCGGCACCCCGGTGCCGAGCGCGTAGAGCACCCCGCCCACCAGAACGAAGACGACAAGCGCGGCGACCCCGGTGCCGAGGGAGTACCCGACGGCGATCCGCTGGTTCTCCGGTCTGGTGCGCAGCCCGAGCAGCAGCATCAGGGTGAACACCAGCACCACGGCGGCGGCGGTCATGATCGGGCCGACGAGTGGTCCAGCGTCGGGGTCACTGATGACATCCGTGTCGGTCAGCAGGCTGATCATTCCGAAGGCGGCGACGAGGAGCGCGGCAAGGAGCACTGCAGCGAAGACGGCGACGACCGTCGCGTACTTCTGGTAATTTCGCATCGCTCCTCCTTGATGGCGTACCTGCTGGGGCCCGGCACGCTGAGCGCCGGGCGTCGAACGACTAGTTGCTGCGGATGCCCCGCGGTCCGGCGGCGAGGACGCGGTCGTATTCGGCCTTCGCTGCAGTGTTGCGTTCGGTGACGGCACGGCCGTTGCGGGCGATCCAGGCGCCGGCCCAGATCGGCACCTCGCGGGCGACGACCGCGGCGGCGATGGCCCCCGGGTTCAGCCACTGCTGTCCGATGAAGCGCGCCGCCTGATCGGGCGTGAAGTTCCAGGCCTGAACGCTCAGCAGCGCCGCACCGATGTAGGAGAAGTAGACGACCACGGCCACCAGGAAGCCGAAGAGCACGTAGGCCCACCAGCCGCCGCGGTTCACGATCAGCACCAGAAGGGCGAACGCGACGAAGAAGAAGATGACCGGCACGTAGAAGATGGGCAGCACGATGAAGTCGGTGAACTTCGAGGCCGTGTCCGCAATGGACAAGCTGCCGATGCCGGACAGCACGAACGCGACCACGGCGTAGAGGGCGGCGAAGATGACGGTAGAGAGCAGGGCGATCAGCACGCCGGGGCCGCGGTTGCTCTTGTAGCGGGGAGCGGTCGGCGCCTGGATGTAGACGGGGGGCTGTGCCGTGGTGTTCGTGGGGGCATAGGCCTCGGTCGGTGGGGCCTCTGATGGTGTCGCAGCCGGGTTCTCGACCGGCTCGATGCGCCGGGTCTCGGCGGTGGTGTTCACCGGGGCGATGGTCACGGAGGCGGCGGGCACGTAGGTGGGCGTCGCGGGCTCGCGGGAGGTCGCGGGGGTGTCATAGGAGATCGGCTCGCCGACGGGGGTGGCCGGGTAGTGCGCCGGTGTTTCAGCGGCAACATCGGTCGCGTCGCCGGACTCGGCCGGAGCGGAGTGGGAGCCGGTGCCGGTGTAGTCGGGGGCATCCGTGCGCTCTTCATGGTCGGCGTAGTCGACCGGTTCAGGATTCGAGTCGTTGTTACGGTTGCGGTTGCCCTCAGGGGACGTTGTGTCGCTCATGGTGCGCTCCTTGTGGCCTCGGCCGTGACTGTCAGATGCAACTGTAGCAATGCGAACCCCCCAGCCGAGGGAGGCTCGACCGGGCAGGGCATGCCTATTTTCCGGTGACAGTTGTTGGGGCAGATGAGGCCACGATCGAGTAGATGAGGCCCGAGATCGACCCGTCGACCAACCTGTCGTTTCCGGATGCAGCAGACGGCTTCGCTTCCGTTGTGCTGTCAACCGGCACCGAGCTCTCCGTCGCAGCAGTCGTGGTCAAACCAGTCACGAGGAATAGTCTCGGGCCCGTCTGCAGTCCGTTGACGAATTTGAGTACGTTGCTGTAGGTCCCGGACACAGTGATCTGAACCGAGAGCGACGCAAAATTCGCTGCCGTTATGCCCGGATTGGTTACCGGCGGGGATCCCGGCGCGGCAGTCGGACTCGGCGTTGCCGTTGGGGCCGGGCTGGGCGCTGGGGCCTCGGCTTCAGCCGCCGACGCAACGGGGGCCACAAGCGCAACCGGCGTGTAGGCCTCCGCGTCGGCGATCGTGAGGCCCTTCAGAGCAACCTGGTTCGCGCTCGCGAGGGCGTCGAGTTGATCAACGTAGTCAGGCGCGTTGGTACCAGACGGAACGGACTTACTCAAAGAAGCGAGCTCCTGATTGAGGTTGTCGATTCCCTTGAAATCCTCCTTGAGCTTTGTCAGCAACGCCCGGTGGCCCGCATTCGTCTGCTCAACTGATACACGCTGATCGCTCGCAGTTGAGATCGCAGCAACCTGGGGTTGGATGCCAACGACCCAGCCGAGCGCAACGACGAGAACCATCATCAGCGCGGAACCGATGAGCCAGAGCCGATTCTTGTCCATGGCTACTTCACTTCCGTCGCGAAGCGCTTCGAGAAGGCGGCATCGTTGATGTGCATAGTGATATTCACTTTGTAGGTATTGGTTGCCTCGTCCAGGTTGGCCGAACTCGGGAGAGCGTCGGCATACCCTGGCAACGTCGCGAGCGCGTTCAGCCAGGTTGGAACGTCGGGAAGAACCGCGCTTGTCGCGGTGAAGCCAACCGTTGCGACGCGCGCACCCTGGAGTGGCAGGGTCGGCTGGTCATAGATCGCGAGCGGCGAGGCCGAATCAACGGTTATCGCGTCAATCGTCACTCCCGCGGGCAGGGTCGCTTGAACGTTCTCAAGGTATTTCTTCCAGTCAATTTCCGTTGAAGAGCCAACCTGCTGAGCCGCCTCGACGAGGGTGACCTGGTCTTGCACGTTCCGGACCTTTATGTATTCGGACTGCTCAACCAAGAGGCCGGCCGTAAGCGCCTGCTCGTCCGCCAAGCGCGTTTGAGCTTGTAAAGACAAGGTCGATGCCGCGACAGAGCCGACGATCACGATAGCAAGCAGGCCCACAACGCTGAGAGCCAGGCGCCTGCGCGTGCCCTTTGCTGTGCGTTCCTTGCGGACCTCGAGCGGAAGCAGGTCTACCCGCGGTTCGCCGCCGATGACCAGTGTCTCTTTGCTTTTGTCGCCACTCATGCCGCGCTCCCCAACGCAAGGCCCAGCGCGACAGTGAACGCTGAGCTACTTCCTCGCAGTGCGACCTCGTCAATCGAACGGGCCAAAGACACCGTCGAGAACGGATCCGCCATCGACACGTCCAAGTGCGTCAATTCCGCCAACGCAGCGGCAAAGCCACTGAGGAGCGATCCTCCCCCGCTGAGTAAAATCCGCTGCACCTGATCAGTCGGTCGGGTATTTCCGTAGTAGTTGATGGTGTTGCGGAGGCTCGTCAGCAGTTCGCTCGTCACCTGATAGATGATCTCGATTGCCGGTTGGTCCGCCGGCAGGACGGCGCCCGTGGCTAATCCCCGGGTCCGTTTGATCAATTCGGCCTGCGAAGCGTCGACGGCAAGCCCATTGCGGAGAGCCTCCGTGAGGTCGTTGCCACCCGTCGGAATGATCCTCACGAACTGTGGAACCCCATCCTTGACGATCACGACGCTGCTGGTGTTTCCCCCCAAATCGAGTAGAGCCACCGTGCCCGTGATTTGCGGGCGGGTCACCAGCACCCGGCTGAGCGCGAAGGGAATAAGGTCAACGTCAACCGTTGTCAGCCCGGCAAGCTGGGCGGCCTTGACGTTGCCCAACACAGCTTCTTTCACGGCCGCAATGAGCAGACCGTTGACAACCGGCCCGTTCTCCCCGGTCGATTCAGAGATGGGATAGAAGTCAAGCAGGGCGTCCGCAACGGGGACCGGAAGCATATCCTGCACTTCAAAGGGCAATGACTCACGGATGCGTTTCAGCGACATCTTCGGAACGGTCAAATCGCGAGCGAGCACCCGTTGATTTCCCATCCCGAGCACAACGTCCTTCGACTTGAAGCCGCCCTGGGACCACAACTGCTTGAGTGCGCCCGCGACGGTATTAGGCTCCATCACCTCCCCGCGGCTGACGGCACCGTCGGGCAAGGGGACCTCGAAGTACCGCAGCAAAGTCGGCTTCGCCTTGGCCGGGTCGGCCAATTCCACGGCCCGAAGCGCGGCGCTGCCGATGTCAATCCCTACAACGCTCGTTGCCACTGGATCCTGCTCTCTTTAACCAACTTGACAGTCATTGCTACGCCACACCGAGGAGCGACAAGTAGCCCTCCCACAGCTGATCCCCAATGAAGATTCCAACCCAAGCCCCGCCCAGCATCCACGGGCCGAACGGAATCCCACTCTTGCGGCTGGCGCGCTTCGCAAGCAGGAGTCCAAGGCCGTAGATGCCCCCCAGCAAGAATGCCGCAAAACCCCCGACTATGAGCTCTCCCCAGCCGAGGTAGCCGAGAAAGAGGCCGAGGACGCCGGCAAGCTTGACGTCGCCGAAGCCCATCCCTCCTGGGTAGAGCAACGCAAGGCCCAGGTAGATGGCCCAGAGGATGGCTAGCCCCAATATCCCCCGTATCAGCGCGGGAGCATCGCCGCCTGCGAACGCTGCACCTCCGAGCAGCCCGAAGCCAACCAGATAGCTCGGCAGCACGACACGGTTGGGCAACGTGTGGGTGTCGAGGTCGATCAGTGCGAGCGTGACGCTGACTGCAGCCAGATACAGGTACGCAAGTACCGTGAAAACCGCGGCGCCTGCACCGGGAACGTCAGATGGTGCGCTGAAAAAGTGAATAGCAACGACCACGAAGAATAGAGCCGTGCCCAGTTCAACAAGGGGGTATCGTGCGGAAATCGATGCCGCGCAATCCCGGCATCGACCGCGCAGAAGCACCCACGAGAGCATGGGAATGTTATCCCAAGGGCGGATACCGGCACCACATGAGCCGCACGAGCTGGGCGGTGCAACGATGGACCGGCCTGCAGGGACGCGGAAGATCACGACGTTGAGGAAAGAGCCGATCAATGCGCCGAAAATACCCGCACCGACCAGCGGAAATACTGCGGCTATCACCCGAGATCCAGCGTGCTGAGAGGATCGCCCAGCTGGGCTCCCGTTTGGACGGGATTCGTCAGGCCGCCACTGAGATCGATCCCTTGCACGCCGACCGGTACAAATTGAAGGGAGGCCTGCTGGTCGAACTCTACCTCTCCCCCATACATCTGTCCGCGGAAGCCGTTGCGGTCGCTCTGGATCTTGCAAGGCGTGTAGGCCATCGCTGCGATGTTGGTTCCGAAATCTGTTTCATTTGTCAGGTAGATATCGCCCTTCAGAGTGCTCGGAGCGGCAGGGCTGCAGGTCGGTTGCCCGTCAGGCACGTCGTCAGGCACAAGGAAGGTCAGCGTGCGCGTGGTCGTCGCGGTGAAATACAGCTTGTCAAACGTGAACTTGTTCGCCACTAGAACGATGTTGGATTTCAGAGCGACATAGTCCATATCGTTGCTGGTCGTCACCGGGTTGTTGGGGCACGCGTTCAAGAAATTGACGACGGTCGGCGTGATGTACGTCGCGATCTGTGCCCACTTTGTTCCCGCCGCGTTGTTCTTGCTGATATCGCATGAGCCTGTCCAGTTGACGATGTTGTAGCCCATCCCAGTCCAATGCGCAGGATCCCACTTGATATCGGTCCAGTTCGGGATGGCAGGAATGGGCACGGTTGCGCCGGACCTAACGGTCGCAGTGTTGTAGGTACTGTTCGTAATCGAGAGCGTCCCCGTCGCCCAAATCGACCCACCGACGTTGCTCGAGTCGATGTCGACGTTGCCATTGACTTGGATCTTCCCTGCAACGTCGCACATATTCAGCTTCGCGTTGCCACCACCCAAGATCAGGTCACCGCCAATCTTCGCGTTGTTCGTACATACGACATCGCCCGTTTTGACCATCACAGACGTCGCAACGCTGTTGTTCGCCGAACTGAGGTTGAACTTCTTGAGAACCCCATCGACGGAGTTGGCATACACGGCGGCTCCATCGATGGGTACCTGCACGATGATCGGCACCCACTTATAGATGGCCTGGACTGTGCTCTTGTCCCCTGAGCTGGCCCGCGCTACGCCGAGCTGCTCGGCAGTTCCGACCGACGTAATGCGAACGTGGGTCGCGCTGACCGGCGGACACCCGTTTGTCCAGGTCGACCCGCTGTTCAGCGAGTGGCTTATGGTCGACGTGAAGACCGGCGTCACCGTCGAAGTCATTGCGTTTCCGAGCGCAGAACACCCATTTGTTGTCGTTAGACGCGCGAGGGCGACGTCGAGACCGGCCTCGGCAGCTGCGTGGGATTGAACGCCGGCGCGGGACGAGCTTGTCGTTCCGGCAGCTTGCACGGTCACGGTGCCCACCGTCACGGTCACGATCGAGAGCACCACCATGATGCCCAGCACTGCGATCAGTGCGCTTCCTCGTTCGCCATGACGGACTCGAGCGATTGCTTTGGTCATGAACATGATGTGCTCGATCCGGGGCCGGCAGTCGGCATCGGCTGCCGGCTGGTGTCTGTCGTCTGGATGAGAACAGGCGCACCGGTGGACCCGGCGACCGTGAACGTGAGACCAACTTGGGAGCCACTCGCAGTGAACACTGGCGTGGACCCTGATCGTTGAACTCCGGTCGCGAGCAGGGTCCAGGCGGTCGTGACGGCAGCAGGGGAGACCGGATCCGCGATGGCGATATTCGAACGCCTGGTGCGGATCTCCCCGTTCCCGAAATACCACGCCACGAAATGCACCGAGACCGGGGCGGTCAGGGCATTATCGACGACGGTTAGGCGCAACAAGCAAGTGCCGGCAAAGGGTATGGCGGTAGTCAGGTCACGTGCCCCGCGAACGTCGCGAGTGAGTGCCTTGGCAACGAGTTGACCTGTATTGCTGGATTGAGCTGCGGCTCGAACGCTGGATTGGGCGTTCAGCGTGCTGACCAGCATTCCCCCGACGAGAACCATCACCAGGACACCGAGTGCTGCGGACACCAACAGTTCGATCAGTGTGAAGCCGCGAGTGGACGAACTGGACCCGCGCATCACGGTGCGGCTCTCTTGACGAGCACCAATGTGGTCGCTCGCGCCAGTACGGGCGTCGGCACGCCCACCCGAGTGACCTCGATGCTCACGTTCACGACGCCCGGGTAATCCGCGGCGGCCGGACATGCGCCGACCAATCGACGGATCGACAGCGGGGCACCGCGCGCGTCCGCCGTGACCGTCGACGGCCCGTCATCGAAGGTGCTGATCGTGGCGCAGTCGGCGCTAAAAGCCCTCACCGACGCGAGCTCCTGGCGGGCAAACTGGCTCGCCGTCGCCAGCGTCGCGTTGCTGCTGGAGTTTCGCAGTCCCTGGACCAGAACGGGCAGGATAGCGATGGACAGGACAGCGAGGAGCATCATGGAGATCATGATTTCAATGAGGCCGATGCCGATGTCACGACTCGCAAAGTGATCGAGCCGATCACGGATGGCCTTCATAGTTTGCCCACCTCTGCTTTCAGGGATCGAGACGACTGACTTAATGAACGTAACGACTGAATTGAGAACGGTGTGTGGTGGGGCGCCGCAGACGCGTCGCCCCACCGGAATACTGTTGAGGCCTAGCAGCCCGCGGGCTTGGAGGCCACAACGACGGGGCTCTGGATGACGCCGGTCGTGTCCGTTACGTAGAAGAACTTGGTGGCGTCACTCGCGGAGACGGCGGACAGGCAGAATGCGGGTGCGGCAGTAGTCGGTGCCGTACCGCTGTATCCGATGGTCCCCGTGTTGGCTCCCTGGGTGTACCCATACTTACCGAGCGCGGCAACTGTGAAGGTAGCCGGGTACGCCGCGAGGTCGGTCTGGTAGGCGATGACAGCGATCTTCGCGTTCGTCAGGTCGGACTTAACTCCCGAGTCCTTGGCGCTGGCCTGCACACCCAGGTACACCGGGATAGCGATCGCGGCGAGGATGCCGATGATGATGACGACGACGAGGAGCTCGATCAGGGTGAAGCCTTTTTCGTTCGCTTCGGGGTTCTTGCGACGGGCGTTGAGAGCGTTGAGGCTGCGAGTGAGCACGATGGGATCCATTCGATAGGAGGTCAGAGAACCGGCTTTCGGGAACCGATCAGGACTTTACTGTACTGGCAACAACTTGCGGCTAAGACCCACGTGAGGGGGTCATTTGCGTTCCACATGCCCCCAATGCTGGGGGCACAATATTCACTACCGCCGACGTGAGTCACGCACTGGCATTCGCGGGCAGTTCAGCGTTCGCAGGGCCGCTACTTGACTACGCTGGCGATGCTGAAAATCGGCATGTACAGCGCGACGACCATGCCGCCGATCACGACGCCGAGGAATGCGATCATGAGGGGCTCAATCATGGCCGTCAGCAGTTCCGTGGCCGCCTGCACCTCGTCGTCGTAGAAGTCCGCAATTTTGTCGAGCATGACCTCGAGCGAGCCGGCATCCTCGCCGACCGCGATCATCTGGGTCACCATCGGCGGGAAGACTGGCTGCTGCAGAAGCGGCGCAGAAATCGACCGCCCCTGTCGAACGGACTCCGCCACCTCGTTCAGCGCATTCTCGATCACCCAGTTACCCGAGGTTTCGCCGACGATCTTCAGTGCCTGCAGGATCGGCACACCGGCGCCGATCATATTGGAGAAGTTGCGGGCGAAGCGTGCAACTGCGATCTTCTTCAGAAGCGGGCCGAAGACAGGCAGCTTGAGCTTGAGCGGGTCGACGAATTTGCGAACTCGATCTGTGTTCTTGTTTTTCCTCCACCAGACACTGAAAGCGATGATGGCAACGGCAGAGATCGGGGCCACCCAGACCATGGAACGGGAGATGTAGACCAACAGCATCGTCGCAGCGGGGAGCCCACTCCCCAAACCCGAGAACATCTTCTCGAAGATCGGAACGATGAAGATCAACATGATCATGACGGCTACCAAAGACATGAGCAAGACCATCACGGGGTAGGTCAACGCCGATTTGATGGTGTTGCGGAGTTTGACCTCCTTCTCGAAGTTGGCCGCGATCGACTCAAGTGCCCCGTCGAGGAACCCGCCGATCTCGCCGGCACGAACCATGTTGATCATGATCGGGGGGAACGACTCGCTGTGTTTGGCCAGCGCGTCGGAGATAGATGTGCCGGTCTCCACGTCGTCGCGCACCTGCACCAGGAGTTTCGCGAGAGGTGCGCTTTCGGTTTGCTCCGCCAGAATGTTCAGCGCACGCAGCAGGGACAAGCCCGAGCCGATCATGGTTGCCATCTGCCGGCTCATAATGGCGAGGTCCTTCAGTCCGACGCCCTTGCTGAAACCGGGAATCGTGATTTCCCGACCGAGTCCCGAGCCCCCTGGTGCCGCGGCGATCGAGATGGGGGACAAACCCATCGTACTGAGGCGGGATGCAACGGCCGCCTCGCTGGAGGCATCCAACTTGCCCTTGATGATCTTTCCGGAGGCGTCACGACCCTTGTAGGCGAACGCCTGTACGGTGGCCATCAGTGTTTCTCACGCGAGTAGGAGTCACCGAAGTCGATGCCGCCGGAGGCTATCGCGCGTCCGATCTCATCACTTGGGGTCTCTGCGCGTTGGATCAGTTGGCCGATAGCGTCAGGCTCCTGCGCCTTTTCCAGCGCCGCTTCACGGGTGATCTGGCCTGCATCGACAAGCTCCGCCAGGTGCTGGTCCATCGTGTGCATGCCCAGTCCTCGACCGGCCTGCATCATCGAGGTGATCTGGTACGTCTTGCCCTCGCGGATCAGGTTGCCGATGGCGGGGGTCGTCACGAGCACTTCCGTTGCCACGACACGGCCGCTCCCGCTGGCCTTCTTCACCAGGGTCTGACAGACGACGCCCTGCAGGGTAGCGGCCAGCTGAGCGCGCACCTGACCCTGCTGATGGGGGGGGAAGACGTCGATCACGCGGTCGATTGTCTGGGCCGCCGACTGCGTGTGCAAAGTTGCGAAGACGAGGTGGCCGGTCTCGGCAGCGGTTAACGCAACCGAGATCGTCTCCAGGTCGCGGAGCTCGCCGATCAAGATCACGTCGGGGTCCTGGCGCAGAACGTGTTTCAACGCGTTTGCGAAGCTGTGGGTGTCGTGCCCGACTTCCCGCTGGTTGACCAGCGATTTCTGGTGCCTGTGGAGAAACTCGATCGGGTCTTCGACGGTCATGATGTGGTCCGCACGGGTGCGGTTCACGAGGTCGATGATCGCAGCGAGCGTCGTCGACTTGCCTGACCCCGTTGGCCCGGTCACGAGCACGAGTCCGCGAGCGAGCCCGGCGAATTTGCCAATGGAAGCCGGCACGCCGAGCTGCTCCAGCGGCTTGATCTCGCGGGGAATCAGACGAAAGGCTCCGCCGATGGAGTTGCGCTGCTGGTAGAAGTTGACACGGAAGCGCGCCCCGCCCGCGGTGTAGGCGAAGTCGAGTTCCTGTTCACGTTCGAACCGCTCACGCTGCTCGGGAAGCAGCAGGCTGTAGAGCGCCTTTGTGACCTTTTCCGGCATCCATCGTGGCGCGCCCTCAATGGGCCGAAGACCGCCGTCCACGCGGATGCTGGGCGGTGCCCCAGCCGTGACGTGAAGGTCGGATGCGTTGCGCAGAACGACCTCCTCGAGCGCCGCCACCAGGTCGGGGTCTGCATTGCCGAGGGCGGCACGCTCTTCAGGGGTGAGCCGTGCTTCCGCCCGGGCAACCTGAGGAGCGATGGCCGGGGGTTCAGCGGAGCGACGACGTCCTGGCGATGTGAGTTCATCGAGCGAATAGACCTTGGTTGTGGCCGTATCGGTCGTCGCGGCGTCGGCGAGCGGCGTTGCGAGCGGTGCGGCTTTGCGCCGGTCGGGATCGCCGAGGCTCCAGCTGCCCCCGGCAGCCCCAGGAGGCGTGACCGGAATTTCATAGATGGGCTGGCTCATGCAGATATCCCCTTTTGCACTATGCGACCACTCGCAAGATTTCTTCGATCGATGTCAAACCCATTTGGGCCTTGGCCCAGCCATCCTCGCGGAGGGTGATCATGCCCTGTTCGCGCGCCACCCGGCCGATTTCGGCGCTCGATGCTCGGGCGACGGCGAGCCGCTCGATCTCCTCGGTCACGGTCATCACCTCGTGCACGGCAATGCGCCCCCGGTAACCGGTCTTCGAACACTGCGTGCAGCCGACCGCCTCGAAGATCGTGGGTAGCGGGCGCTCCGGGTCGAACGCGAAGCGGAGGCGCGTCAGGTAGTCGGGGGTCAGAACGGATGGCGTCTTGCACTTGTCGCAGAGGCGCCGCGCCAGGCGCTGGGCGACCACGCAGTCCAGGGCGGAACCCACGAGGAACGGCTCAATGCCCATTTCCGTCAGCCGGGTGATGGCGCTCGGCGCGTCGTTGGTGTGCAAAGTAGAGAGCACGAGGTGGCCGGTCAGCGAGGCCTCGATAGCGATCTGCGCGGTCTCGTGGTCGCGGATCTCACCCAGCAGAACGACATCCGGGTCGCTTCGCAGGATGGAACGCAGCGCACTCGCGAAGGTGAGGCCTGCCTTCGGGTTCACCTGAACCTGGTTGATGCCCGCCATGCGGTACTCCACCGGGTCTTCGACCGTGATCACGTTGATCTCGGGGCGGGCGACCGCACCCAGGGTCGTATAGAGCGTGGTCGACTTGCCCGAACCAGTCGGACCGGTGATCAGGATCATGCCGTAAGGCTTGGAGTAGGAAGTCTTGTAGGCCTCGAAGTTGTGCTCGAGCAGGGCCAGCGCGCGCACGTCGAGAGTCGTGTTCGAGTTGTCGAGAATTCGCATGACGACCTTCTCGCCCCACACGGTGGGAAGAGTCGCGACGCGCAGGTCGATCTGGCGGCCGGCGTGGCGCACGGTCATGCGGCCGTCCTGGGGTTTGCGCCGCTCGGCGATGTCGATATCGCTCATGATTTTGAGCCTGGAGATAACACCGTTCTGGATGCTCTTGGGTGCGGTCTGCATCTCGTGCAGCACGCCGTCGATACGGTAGCGCACCCGCAGGCTGTGCTCGCCGGGTTCGATGTGGATGTCCGAGGCCAGGTCCTGGATGGCCTGGCTGACCAACAGGTTCACGAACCGCACGATTGGGGCATCGTCGTCGATGGAGTCCGAGACTCCGAACGAGGAGCTCTCGGTGGCGGCGTTCTCTTCCTCGAGTGTGGAGGTGAGGTCGCTGAGCTCGTCGTCGGCGCGGTGGTAGCGGGTGATAGCCGCGAGCAGGTCGCTGCGCTCGGCGACAACCTGGGTGACGCGCATCCGTGATGCTTCGCGCACGTCGTCGACGGCGAAGACGTTGCCGGGGTCGACCATGGCGAGGATGAGGCGGCCGTTGTCGACGGCGATCGGGAGCACTTCGTGGCGTTTGCAGACGGCCACCGGAACGAGAGCCACGGCGAGGCGATCGACCGGGTAGTCGATCAGCTCGACGAAGGGCAGGTTGGCTTGCTGGGCCCGAGCCTTGGCGAACTGTACCTCGGTGATGACGCCCTTGGCGACGAGGGCGCGGACGGCGCTCTCATCGGCGGGGTCGCCGGCCATGAGGTGGTCGAGCTCCTCGATCGGCAGCAGACCGTGCAGGATCAAGATTTCGGTGAGGCTGGCCACGCGATCCTCTCGAACAGGCTCGGTAAGTAAGTAACGGACAACGCTATCTCGGGGGCAGGGAATCCGGCCAGACCCACAATGAGGGGGACACGGTTCGAAAAAATGCCTCTGTTCAGTGATCCTAACGGGGCGGGGCTTCGACCCGACATCGACACGACATCGACACCTGCTCGAAACGGTCTGGACGCCCATCCAAAGGTTGTCGATGATGTTCTGTGTGTAGCCCAGCGGGCCGGCATTCGTGTACTTCGTGGCGAGCCAGATGCCGCCCCTCAGAAAGTGGGACTCACCGAAAGCGCCGTCTGCCGTGTCGTCTGGATGACGCACCGGCGGCCCTCCGATTGGGTGAAGCACTCCAGTCCGTTTGCGACGAGCCGGGCCTCCACCGCGGCGCTCTGTTCCGGGGTCACCCAGACCACGGTGGTGATGATCCCGGTGTCGGATCCCCGTACGGGCTCGCCCAGACGCAGGTCAGGTGGTCGAGAGCGTCGATCTGGACGCGCAGCTCGGCATCGTCGGCGCCGTGGGACACGCCGGCATCCGGGTCCTGGCTCCAGACGGGGTTCAGGGTCAGGTTGCCGAGCGCCTCGACCATGGCCGGGCTGTGGAGCTGCGTGCACGCGGTCGGACGTGGAACGCCCGGCGCCGCGGTCTGCCCGGGTGCGGATTGCGTCGGCTTGAGGGTTACCGGGGGCGTGGTGGTGGTCGGAGAACCTGTAGCGGTGGGTGCGTTGGTCGGGGCGGGCGTCACGGTGGCGGTTCCGGTGGTCTCGCCTGGGCCCGGGAAACCCTCACCGCTCCGCCAGACCACTGCCACCACGAGGATCACAAGGAGTGCGGCTCCGAGGACGGCCAGCCCGGTCCAGGCCCGGAGACCGGCTGCCGGCCGGCCCGACGTCGGGGCTCATGCCCGGTGGCGTTCTCGTTCTCGGCCGCATTCTCTGGCCTCATCGGCGCATCCTCCGAGGTTGTGCCCTCCACCATAGGCGGGGTCTCCATTGAGGCAACCGGCGGCCTTGGACGGCTTCGGAGCGGCCGGAGTTGTTCAGAGATATATTCGATTATTCTTGTAATTTATGTGAGTAACTCTCGACACTGGATGCGGGCTGGGGTATTCTCTTAACATGACCAACCTCGCGGAAGACCTCAGGCAGGCGGCCGATGCCGTGGCCCTGCTGGGCTCGTCATGCGCCGATCTCGCGGCCCTTCCCGACGCCGAGGTGTTGGCCGGTCAGAAGCGAATCGCTTCGATCCGCCGTCTCGTCGATACCTATGCCGCCTGGATGGCGGCGACCATCGCCGAGTGCCCGACCGGAGCTCGGGCACTCGGGCCTGGCGGCGCAGCAGGGGTACCTCTCGCCGGAGGCCCTGATCCAGAACTCGACCGGCTCGTCCAAGGGCGACGCGTACAAGCTGGTCGCAGTCGGCACGATGTTGGCGGATGCGGAGGCGGCCGACAGGCTCGTCGAGGCGGCGCTCTCCTCGCCCGACAGGGATGCCGCCGAGGTCGCCGAATTCGAGGCGAAGGTGCCGTGGCAGGCGCCGATCGCCCGGGCCGTCACCGCCGGAACCCTCTCCGTCGACGCGGCCGAGTCGATCCGCGCAGGGCTGGGCCAGATCGACGCCTCGGTCACCGCCGAGAAGCTCGCGGTGGCGCTGGCGGCGCTCCTGGCGGAGGCGTCGTCGCTGAATGCCGATCAGGTGTTCAAATGGGCGAGACGGATGCGCGACCAGCTTGACGAGGCCGGCATCGCCGCCCGGGAGAAGCAGGCCTACGACGACCGCTACCTGCGGGTCTACCGGCTGGGCAACGGCAACGTACGACTCAGCGGGCTGTTTGCCCCCGAAGACGGTGAGTTCGTGCTCTCCACGTTCGACTCGATCACGGGCCCGCGCCGCGGCGGGGTTCGATTCGTGGACGCGGAGCGGGCGGCCTGGGCAAAGAAGATGCAAGACGACCCCCGCACGACCGAACAGATCGCCGCTGACTCCCTCGTGCAGCTGCTCAAAATCGCCGGCGAGGCCGACCCGGGCCGGGTCTTCGGCGGGCGCCGCCCCTCGGTGCGCGTGATCGTGACCGAAAAGGCGCTCAAGCCGGAAGCAGACGCGCAGGAAGCAGACGCGCGGCAGCNCGACAACGGCCAGATCATCAACGTCGGCCGCGACGAACGACTCTTCACCGAGAAACAGCGCGCCGCAATGGCAGTCCGTGACGGCGGATGTCTCTGGGTCGACTGTGAGAAACCGCCAGCGTGGGCAGAAGCGCACCACATCAACGAGTGGCTCAAAAACAACGGGTATACGGACCTCGCGCCGACGGGGTACTCCTCTGTCATCCCCACCATCTGCTGCTGCACAACCAGCACTGGGCGATCAGCCGCACCGGAACTCAGCATTGGCTCCGGCCACCGGTCGAGGTCGATCCGGAGCAGACGCTGGTGGCGTTGCCGAGTAAGAGGTCGGGCCTGCAGTCCAGTCACACTTCTCGACGACGGACAATGCGTCAACGTCGGCCTCGCGCAGCGCCTCTTCACCGAGAAGCAACGCGCGGGAATCGTGGCCCGCTACGTCGGATGCCGCTGGCCCGGCTACGAACGCCCACCCGCCTGGACCGAAGCCCACCACCTCGACCAATGGCTCGCAGACGCCGGCGGCCCTGCCCGGCAGGAACGCCCTCCTGCAATCACCAAAACCCCCGGAAAACCGAAAATTCTGATGCTCACCGAATCTGAACCAGCACTGCTAGGTTTTCCCTAGGAACGACCAGGGGGCTGCATGATGATTGAAAATTGGCACTGGATGCTTGTCTATCCGGCCTTGATACTGGTCGTGATGGAAACGCTTTGGATCGGTTCCCGCCGGCGCCCCGGCTTCGGGCACAAGACCGCCATCGTGATCACCATTGTCGTGCGAATCATCTACCTCACGTGGCGCGTGTTGTTCACCATCCCGTCCGACGCCTGGTGGAACACTGCGACCGGCATTCTGCTGTTGACGGTCGAAGTACTCGGATTCGCACAATCGCTGGCGGTGTATGTCACCCTCTGGACACCATACGCCGGGCGCACTGTGCCGTTGCCGCCAGCAGACGAGCTCCCGCGGGTCGACGTGTTCATTGCCACCTACAACGAACCCGTGTCAATGCTCCGGATGACCATCGCCGGCGCCGTGGGCATGCGCTATCCGACCGACGGCGTTCGCGTTTTCGTCTGCGATGACGGCGCGCGTGAGGAAGTGCGCCAACTTGCCGAAGAGTACGGGGCCATCCATCTCATCCGGCCTGACCACGCTCACGCCAAAGCCGGCAACCTCAACAATGCGCTTGGGCGGAGCGACGGGGACCTGATCGTGACCCTGGACGCGGACATGGTTCCCCGGCCGGACTTCCTGGAGCGCACCGTCGGTCGTTTTCAGGACCCCGAGCTGGGCTTCGTCCAGGCGCCCCAGGCGTTCTACAACGAGGACCCGTTCCAGTACAACCTGTTCTCCGGTCAGGCTTTGCCGAACGAGCAGGACTTCTTCATGCGTACCCTGCAGGCCGGCAAATCACGCTTCAATGCGGTGATGTACGTGGGGAGCAACACGATGTTCCGCCGCTCGGCTTTGGAAAGCGTGGGCGGATTTGCCGTGGGTGTGATCACGGAGGATCTCGCCACGGGCCTCCTGATCCAGGGGGCCAAGTACCGGACCGAATTCGTGCCGGACATCATTGCGGCCGGGCTGGCCCCGGAGAACCTGGCCGACATGCTCAAGCAGCGTGACCGCTGGTGCCGCGGCAACATCCAGACGGCCCGCAAGTGGAACCCACTGACCCTGCCCGGACTCACACTCATGCAGAGGTGGCTCTATTCCGATGCGGTCGTCTACTGGTACTTCGGGGTTTTCAAGCTGATCTACATCATTACCCCGCTGCTCTTCCTCATCTTCGGGGTGGTCGCCCTGGACACGAGCGTGGAGGCCCTGCTTATCTTCTGGCTGCCCACCTATCTCTGCGTGATGCTGTGTTTCGCCATCATCGTCGGACGTCGCCGGAGCCATTCCTGGAGCAACATCTACGAATTGGCGTTGACCCCCGCCATCGCGCTCTCCGCGGCAGCTGAGACGCTGGGCCTGCGAGTCAAAGCCTTCAACGTCACCCCCAAGGGCGTTGGCCTGAAAGAACAGGTCTTCCACTGGCGAATCGCGCTCCCCCACCTGGTGCTTCTGACCCTGGCGGCCGTCGGCCTGGTGCGGGGAATCTTCCTCAGCCCGGAACTCGCCAACACGAGCGCACTGTACATCAACGTCTTCTGGTGCCTGTACTTCGTGGTCGGCCTGGTGCTGGCCGTCACTCTGTGCGTTGAGCGTCCACGCCTCCGGTCAGCCGAGCGCACGCCGATGAGTACACCGGTGACCGCAGCCTTCCAGAATTTTGGCGCTCACCCGGGTGAACTCGTCGACCTGAGCCTGATGGGGGCACGCATATCCATTCCCTGGTCGGAGCGGCTCGACCCGAAGGGCTTCGCCTCCAAGGCGTCGTCGGTCACCGCTCTTCAGATCCCTGAGGTCGGCGAACTGCCCGGAATAGGCAGCTGGATCGTGAACTCCTCGGACGGTGTGACGATCGGCTTCCGTTTCGATCCGCTCACCCCAGAGCAGACCGTGGACCTGGTACATGTGATCACCGAATCACCGAACTGGGTCCGGGGAGACGAGGAGGAGAAGGCCTACCTCGCCACTGCCGGCTGGCGTGCAGTACGTGGGGCCACAACGCCCACGCTTCCCTGGCGGCGCGCCCAGGTTCGGATGGCTACCAGCTCGTCGGCTGTTCTGCATCTCGTCACCCTCTTCGAGCGCGGCCCAGCTCTCGAACTCGCCCGGGAACGTGAGGCCGCGTTCGCCGTCGACCGCGTGCCCACCGCCGCGGCGGGAGGGCTGGCACTCGACGTCGTCGATCATCCGGAAGTGGAATCCCTGGATCGGGATCCCGGGGCGCTCACGGCAGCGGTCGAGGACATCGGCTTCGGCGGGTGCCGCCTATCGCTCCGCCACCGTCTAAAACCGGGAGCGCTCGTCATCGTCGAGATCCCCGGAAGCCTGGCACAGCCGGAGGTGGCCGAGGTGCGGTGGGTGAAACGACGCTGGGTGGGCTACGAGGCCGGCCTTCAATTCGACCGGGCGAACCCGACGGGATAAGGCCGAGCAGTGGCACTCTCATAGGGCGGCTGCGACATCACCCTCCGCCCCAGGCACCGCAGAGCGCCAGGGCTAGTGGGCGAACTGTACCTCGGGATGCACGGACGGCGTGGGCTTGGAGAACAGATAGCCCTGGCCGAAGCGGCAGCCCATGGATCTCAGCAGGTCCCGCTGGCTCGTCGTCTCGATGCCCTCGGCGACGACATCCAGGTTCAGGGAATCGGCCAGACGCAGGATTCCCTCCACGATCGCGCGATCATGATCGGAGCTCTCGACGTCGCGAATGAACGTCAGGTCGATCTTGAGCAAGTCAACCGTGAACGCGCGCAGGTGGGTGAAAGACGAATACCCCGTGCCGAAGTCGTCGATGGCCAGCCGCACGCCGAGGCTCCGCAGTTCCTGGAAGGTCCGGGCCGCGGAATCGATGGCGTCGAGCACCGCGCTCTCGGTCAGCTCCAGCCAGAGCTGTTCCGGCGGCAGACCCGACTCGGCGAGGGCCCGCTTGACGACGTCACCGAAGTCATCCTGCACGAATTGCCGCGCGGACACGTTGACGCTGACCGCCATCCCCTGAGCCAGCCCCGTGGCCGCCACGCACGCCTGGCCGAGCACCGTCGATCCGATTCCCTTGATCAGACCCACTTCCTCGGCGAGAGCAATGAAGTCACCCGGCATCACGAGCCCGCGCTCGGGCCTCCGCCAGCGTGCCAAAGCCTCGGTCGCCACCACCTTGTGGTCCTGCAGATCCACGATCGGCTGATACCAGGTTTCGATCTGGCCCAGTTCCACCGCGTCGCGCAGGGCCAACTCGCTGTCGAGCCGCTGATGGATGCGGTACCGCAGGTCGTCGTCGAAGACCTCGTAGCGGGCGCGCCCGCGGTCCTTCGCCAGGTACATGGCCTGATCCGCATTGCGCAGGAGCAGTTCGGCATCGTCGTGCCCGAGGCCGAAAGCAATCCCGATGCTGGCGTCGACGGATGCCGACTGGTCGCCGATCGTGATCGGCCGCGCGATGGCCGCCTGGATCGAATCGGCGATCCGGTGCACATCCTCGCTGCCACCGACATCCGGGCAGATCACGACGAACTCGTCGCCTCCGATCCGGGACACCGTGTCGCCGGCCCGGATGCTTTGCCGGAGGCGGATGGCAACCTCGTTCAGCACTGTGTCACCGGCGTGGTGCCCAAGGCTGTCATTGACGAACTTGAACCGGTCGAGGTCGATGAATAGCACCGCAACGCCGCGACCCTGGCGCGACGCCTGCAGAAGCGCCTGCTTCAACCGGTCGAGCAGGAGCAGACGGTTGGGCAGGTTCGTCAGCGGGTCGTGGAATGCCAGGTGCTCAACCCGCGCCTCGGCCAGGCGTCGGGCGGTGATGTCCTCCAGCTGGTACAGCAGTCCCCCGGCCTGGTCGCCCTCGAAGATCTCGGCGATGCTGACCTTGACCCAGGTTTCCTGATTGCCTTCGTGGCGCATCCGTCGGTCGATGCGTTGTCGGGTCGACGGACCTTCCAGGCCAGCGCTCTCCGACTCCTCATCGTCACCGTCCTCAGCCGGCATGAAGATCGTCTCGATATGGGCGCTGACCAGCGGGTTCTGGTGACCCGCCAGTTCCAGGAGCCGCCTGTTGGCGGCCACTACCTGTCCGTCGAGCGTCACGATAGCCGTTCCCAACGGCGAGGAAGCGAAGGCAGCCTCGAACCGGGCCGCGGCGGCCGTAGCCGCGTTCTCGGCCTCACGCTGCGCGGTGACATCGGTGACGCTGGCCAGGTGCCCGATGATGCCCTTCTCATCACGCATCGGGGCGGTGTTCACCTGCACCCAGTTGATGTGGCCCTCAGGGGTGCGGAACCGCAGGGTGGTTTCGTAGGGCTCGCCGGCTGCGGCGCTCGCTTCCCAACCGAGGAGCACCCGTTCCGCGTCGTCCGGATGGAGCGCGGTGGCCCAGCCGTCGCGGCGCGACTGACTCTTCGTGAGGCCGCTGAGTGCCAGCCACTGGTCGTTGGCGGACACGAGCCCGCCCGCGGCATCCATCTGCACGATTCCAACGGGTGCGATCTTGATGAGGGTGTGCAGCGTGTCGGCCGTCTCCGCGAGCTGGCGGGTTCGGTTCTCGACCGTCGCCTCCAACGTATGGTTGGCCTCAGCGAGAGCCTGCATCGCGGCATCACGCTGACGATCGAGGTCACGCAGCCGGCGGGCAGCGACCCACGCCAGCACGCAGCTGAGCACTGTCATGCCGAGGATCAGGATGGCGACGCCGAAGGCCGTGTCGTACCAGCCCTGGCGCTGTCCCCACAGCCGCAGCCAACCGAGGATGAACGGTCCCAGAACCAGGAATGGAATGACCTGGCGGAGGAGCCGACCCGCACTGCCACCGTCTCGGAAGAGTCCGATCAGACCGGCATCGGGGCGCTGAATCAACAGGGCCGTGGCGAGGATTCCGACGCCCAGGGCCGTCTGCCAGGCCATACTCGTGTAGCCGCCCAGCGAATACAGCGAGGAGACGCCATAGGCATAACCCAGGATCGCGACCAGGCTGACGCCCAGAGCCGCGAATGCGAAGCCGAGCATCACGGCGGATCGAGCGGCCCGGCTGGCGATGACGGACGCACCGAGGAGGACCAGCGCCACCGACGTGGACGGCGCCATCCGCTCCGACCGCCCGCCGAAGTCGATTCCCGGCAGAAGCACATCGATGCCGAGTGATCGGCCGACGACGAACTCCGCGATCGTGAGGGCGCCAATCATCAGTGCCAGCAGACCCAGGGTCAGGGTCAGCCTGCGACGATCGACGGCCAGCACGGCAACCGCCACCAGCACGAGCCCCAGGGCTGCCATCGGCTTCATCGCCAGCAGGTCGCGGAGCACGGGCGGCAGGGCGCCCGCTCCGACGTACCAACTGACCAGCACCAGGAGACCCATGGCACCGACTAGCGCCCCACCGAGCTGCCCGACCAACCGCATACTGTTCCTCTGCTTCCGAAAAGCAGGTTTGCCGGTCGTTGCTTCTACCCTACTTTGTGCGCGGATTGCGGATCTCCCGGGCGACTACTCGTCGGCCCACACGTTGGCGATGATGTCGTGCGTGTAGCCGTCCGGTCCGGTATTGACATATCTGGTGGCCAGCCAGATGTCGTCGCGAAGAAAGTGCGACTCACCGACGAGTTCACCGTCCTTCGTTGTCTCGATGAGGCAACGCATTCCACCGAGTTCCTCGTAGCAGTTCATACCTGCGGCGGTCAGCCGGTTTTGAATCTGGGTCGACTGTTCCGGGGTCACCCACACCAGCTCCGTGGTGAGTCCCAGGCCGGACCCGCCGTTGGCGTTCGCCCACACGCAGGTGAGGCGCTCCCCGGCAGCGTCGATCAGGGCGATCAACTCCGGGTCCCCGGACCCGCGGTTGACGTCCGAGCTCTCCTCAGCGACCCAGGCCGGGTTGAGCACCAGGTCACCGAAAGCGGCCACGATCGCCGGGCTGTAGAGCTCATCACAGGTCGACGGATGCGGCCCATCCGTCGTGGCCGTTGGAGCAGGCACACTCGCGAGGGCCAGGGGAGCAGGGGACGAGTGCGGCTGCGGCCGCCCGACCGCCTCTCCCTCCGGCGCGCCCGCGCCGCCCCGCCAGACAATGAGCAGGACAATGAGGGCGATGACCAGCAGGGAGCCGACGGCGCCGAGGAGCACCCACATCCGTCGATGCGTCATTGCCGAAGCGGACACCGGACCTGCACCCATGCGATACCCCCAGAAAGATTCTGGATCAGCCTATCGCGGGTCTCGGCAGGGTCGGGTCTCGACAGGCTCGACCAGCGGGGGCGAACGGGCTTAACGGAGGACGGCCCCCTGCCGAGGCAGGAGGCCGTCCATGGAACCTATCGCTAGTGACTAGTTGTAGGTGCCGGGGGTGAAGTCATCCGACGAAAAGCTGTCGAAGTCGACGAAGCTCAGGTCACCCTCGTTGAACGCTGCATCATCGGTGAAGATGCGGTTCGGGTAACGCTCAGCCTTGGCTTCATCCGTTGCCTCGACGGTGACGTCGCGGTAGCGGGGAAGACCGGTGCCGGCCGGGATCAACTTACCGATGATCACGTTCTCCTTGAGGCCCATCAGCGGGTCGCTCTTGCCTTCCATGGCCGCCTGGGTCAGAACCCGGGTGGTCTCCTGGAAGGAAGCGGCCGACAGCCAGGACTCGGTCGCCAACGAAGCCTTGGTGATACCCATGACTTCTTGACGAGCCGACGCCGTCTTCTTGCCCTCGGTGAGCGCGGTGCGGTTGAGGTCGTTGTACTTCAACCGGTCAACGAGCTCGCCGGGGAGCAGGCCGGTGTCGCCGTGCTCGACGACGGTCACCTTGCGCAGCATCTGGCGAACGATGACCTCGATGTGCTTGTCGTGAATCGGCACACCCTGCGACCGGTAGACATCCTGCACGCCACCGACGATGTGCTTCTGCACGGCGCGAACACCCTTGACGCGAAGAACTTCCTTCGGGTCGACGGCGCCGATGATGATCTGCGTGCCGAGCTCGACATGCTGGCCATCCTCGACGAGGAGAGTGGAGCGCTTGAGCACCGGGTAGGCAATCGGCTCATCGCCGTTGTCGGGGGTCAGGATGACCTTCCGGCTGCGGTCGGTGTCCTCGATGGTGATGCGACCGGCGGTGTCGACGATCGGCGACGCACCCTTGGGGGTACGGGCCTCAAACAGTTCCTGCACACGAGGCAGACCCTGGGTGATGTCGTCGGCGGATGCCGATCCACCGGTGTGGAAGGTACGCATCGTGAGCTGGGTACCCGGTTCACCGATGGACTGTGCGGCGATGATACCGACGGCCTCACCGATGTCGACGAGTAGCCCGGTGGCGAGCGAGCGGCCGTAGCAGACCGCACACACTCCGACGGCCGACTCACAGGTCAGCACCGAGCGCACCTTGATGGTCTCGACACCGGCCTCGACCAGCTTGTCGATGAGCACGTCACCCACGTCGTCGCCGGCGTCAGCCACGATCTCACCCTTGGCGTTGACCGCCGGGGTGGCCAGGCTGCGAGCGTAGACCGCGTTCTCCACGTTGGGGTGGCGGACGAGATCGCCCATCGGGTTGACCTCGGCGATCGGCAGTTCCAGACCCTTGGTCGTGCCGCAGTCGTCTTCGCGGATGATGACATCCTGCGAGACGTCCACGAGACGACGCGTGAGGTACCCGGAGTCGGCGGTACGCAGAGCCGTGTCGGCCAGACCCTTACGAGCACCGTGAGTAGCAATGAAGTACTCGGCGACGGACAGGCCTTCGCGGTAGCTCGAGATGATCGGGCGAGGAATGATCTCACCCTTCGGGTTGTTGACCAGGCCTCGCATACCGGCGATGTTCCGCACCTGCAGCCAGTTACCACGGGCACCGGAGGTGACCATGCGGTTGATGGTGTTGTCGGCCGGGAAGTTCTCCTGCATGGCCGCGGCAACGTCTTCGGTTGCCTTGGTCCAGATCTGGATGAGCTCCTGGCGACGCTCGAGGTCGGTCGTGAGACCCTTCTCGAACTGCGACTGCACCTTGGCGGCCTGCTTCTCATAGCCGGCAACGATCTGCGGCTTGTTCGGCGGGGTCAGGATGTCGCTGAGCGCCACGGTCACACCGGACCGGGTGGCCCAGTAGAAACCGGCGTCCTTGACGCGGTCAAGCGTCGCGGCGACTTCCACCTTCGGGTACCGTTCGGCGAGGTCGTTGACGATCGCCGAGAGGCTGCCCTTGTCGGCGACCTTTTCGAAGTACGGGTAGTCAACCGGCATGGCCTCGTTGAAGATCGCGCGGCCGAGCGTGGTGGTCACCAACACGGTTCCGACGGCCTGGCCGTTGACGAGTTCGACGCCTTCGGGCTGCGTGCCCTCTTCGAAGTACTTGTCGGCCAGACGGATGCGCACCTTGGCGTTCAGGTCGAGGCCCTGGTTCGCGTCCTTCTTCTGGTCGAAAGCGAGAATCGCCTCCGCGATCGAGGAGAACGCCCGGCCCTCGCCGATGACGCCTTCCTTGAGCGTGGTCAGGTGGTGCAGACCGATGATCATGTCCTGGGTGGGCAGGGTCACCGGGCGACCGTCAGACGGCTTCAGAATGTTGTTCGAGGCGAGCATCAGGATGCGCGCTTCGGCCTGGGCTTCCATCGACAGCGGCAGGTGAACTGCCATCTGGTCACCGTCGAAGTCGGCGTTGAACGCGGCACAGACGAGAGGGTGCAGCTGGATCGCCTTACCCTCCACGAGCTGAGGCTCGAACGCCTGGATGCCGAGGCGGTGAAGCGTCGGTGCCCGGTTCAGCAGCACGGGGCGCTCGCGGATGATCTCCTCGAGCACGTCCCAGACCTGCGGGCGTGAACGTTCGACCATGCGCTTGGCGGCCTTGATGTTCTGAGCGTGGCTCAGGTCGATCAGGCGCTTGATCACGAACGGCTTGAACAGCTCGAGTGCCATCTGCTTGGGCAGACCACACTGGTGCAGCTTGAGCTGCGGGCCGACGACGATGACCGAACGGCCGGAGTAGTCGACGCGCTTGCCGAGCAGGTTCTGACGGAAACGACCCTGCTTGCCCTTGAGCATGTCGCTCAGTGACTTGAGGGCGCGGTTACCGGTACCCGTGACGGGGCGGCCACGACGACCGTTGTCGAAGAGCGCGTCAACGGCCTCCTGCAGCATCCGCTTCTCGTTGTTCACAATGATCTCGGGGGCACCGAGGTCAAGCAGACGACGCAGGCGGTTGTTGCGGTTGATCACGCGACGGTAGAGGTCGTTGAGGTCGGAGGTCGCGAAGCGGCCACCGTCGAGCTGCACCATCGGGCGCAGTTCGGGCGGAATCACGGGGACGACGTCGAGCACCATCGCGGCCGGCGAGTTGCCGGTGATAATGAACGCGTTGACCACGCGGAGGCGTTTGATCGCACGGATCTTCTTCTGTCCCTTGCCCTCGGCGATCTGCAGGTGCAGGTTTTCGCTCTCGGTGACCAGGTCGAAGGCCAGCAGGCGCTTCTTGATGGCTTCGGCGCCCATGTAGGCCTCGAAGTACATGCCGAAACGGTCCTGCAGCTCGTGGAAGACGGAGTCTTCGGGCTTTAGGTCGCCGACCTTGAGGGTGCGGAAGTCTTCCCACACGCGCTCGAGGTGAGCGATCTGCTCGTCGAGAGACTTGCGGACCTGGCTCATCTCCTTTTCGGCGGCGTCCTTGGTGCGCTTCTTCTGGTCGCTCTTGGCGCCTTCGGCCTCCAGTGCTGCGAGGTCGGTTTCCAGGCGCTGCAGACGGTCGGCGATGCGCGAATCGCGCTGGCCCTCGATGGTCTTGATCTCGAGGCGGAGCTCGTTCTCAAGGCCGGGCATGTCCTGGTGGCGGCCGTCTTCGTCAACCGTGATGACCATGTACGCGGCGAAGTAGATGACCTTTTCGAGGTCCTTCGGAGCCATGTCCAGCAGGTAGCCGAGACGCGAGGGGACACCCTTGAAGTACCAGATGTGGGTGACCGGGGCGGCGAGCTCGATGTGGCCCATGCGCTCACGGCGCACCGACGACTTCGTGACCTCGACGCCGCAGCGCTCGCAGACGATGCCTTTGAAGCGCACTCGCTTGTACTTGCCGCATGAGCATTCCCAGTCCCTGGACGGGCCGAAGATCTGCTCGCCGAAGAGGCCGTCTTTTTCCGGCTTGAGCGTGCGGTAGTTGATTGTTTCGGGCTTCTTGACCTCACCGTGAGACCAGCGACGGATGTCGTCGGCGGTCGCAAGGCCAATGCGAAGCTCGTCAAATGTGGTTACGTCGAGCAATTTCTCTCCTTGGAAAGTATTCGAAGTGTTCGTCATCGGCCGGGCCTAGATGTCGTCGATCGAGGACGACTCAAACCGGGTGGAAATGTTGATGCCGAGCTCCTCCGCAGCGCGGAACACCTCGTCATCCGTGTCGCGCAGGCTGACGGCGGTACCGTCGCTCGACAGCACCTCGACGTTCAGGCACAGCGACTGCATTTCCTTGATCAGAACCTTGAAGCTCTCGGGGATACCCGGCTCCTGAATGTTCTCGCCCTTGACGATGGCCTCGTAGACCTTCACCCGGCCGAGGATGTCATCGCTCTTGATGGTCAGGAGTTCCTGCAGGGCATAAGCGGCTCCGTATGCTTCGAGCGCCCACACCTCCATCTCACCGAAACGCTGTCCGCCGAACTGCGCCTTACCACCCAGCGGCTGCTGCGTGATCATGGAGTAGGGGCCGGTGGAACGGGCGTGGATCTTGTCATCGACAAGGTGGTGCAGCTTCAGGATGTACATGTAGCCCACGGAAACCGGGTTGGGGAACGGCTCGCCGGAGCGGCCGTCGAACAACTGGGTCTTACCGGTGCGGTCGATCAGGCGGTCGCCGTCACGAGTCGGGGTCGTCGAGTCGAGGAGACCCTCGATCTCGACCTCAAGCGCGCCGTCGAATACCGGGGTCGCGACCTTGGTGTTCGGAGCTGCGCTGTGCGCGGCCTCGGGCAGACGGCCGGCCCACTTGGGCTTGCCTTCCACCTGCCAGCCCTGCTTGGCGATCCAGCCCAGGTGGGTTTCCAGGACCTGACCGAAGTTCATGCGGCCCGGGATGCCCAGCGGGTTGAGGATGATATCGACCGGGGTTCCGTCGGCGAGGAACGGCATGTCCTCGATCGGCAGGATGCGGGAGATGACACCCTTGTTGCCGTGACGGCCGGCGAGCTTGTCACCCTCGGTGATCTTGCGCTTCTGCGCGATGAAGACCGCGACGCGCTGGTTGACGCCCGAGCCGAGCTCGTCGTCGCCGTCCTGCGAGTCAAAGACCTTGACACCGATGATGGTGCCGCGCTCACCGTGGGGAACCTTGAGGCTCGTGTCGCGAACTTCGCGGCTCTTCTCGTTGAAGATGGCACGCAGCAGGCGCTCCTCGGCGGACAGCTCGGTCTCGCCCTTGGGCGTGACCTTGCCGACGAGGATGTCGCCGGGGCGAACCTCGGCACCGATCCGGATGATGCCGCGTTCGTCGAGGTCGGCGAGCAGATCAGGCGACACGTTGGGCAGGTCGCGAGTGATCTCTTCCTTGCCCAGCTTGGTGTCGCGAGCGTCAACCTCGTATTCCTCGATGTGAATCGACGAGAGGGTGTCGTCCTTGACCAGGTTCTGGCTCAGGATGATCGCGTCCTCGAAGTTGTAGCCTTCCCACGGCATGAACGCGACGAGCAGGTTCTTGCCGAGAGCGAGTTCTCCGTTTTCGGTGGCGGGGCCATCGGCGATGACTTCGCCGACTTCGATCCGCTCGCCGGCCTGCACGATGACGCGGTGGTTGTAGCTCGTGCCCTGGTTGGAGCGCGCGAACTTGCGCAGGTAGTACTCCTGCGTGCCACCCTCGTCGAGCTGGATGGTGACGACATCGGCCGAAACCTCCATCACCACGCCGGCCTTGTCGGCGGTGAGCACGTCACCGGCGTCGATGGCCGCAAAGACCTCCATGCCGGTACCGACGAGCGGGCTCTCGCTCATCAGGAGCGGGACGGCCTGACGCTGCATGTTGGCACCCATGAGGGCGCGGTTCGCATCGTCGTGCTCGAGGAACGGGATGAGCGAGGTGGCGACGGACACCATCTGGCGAGGCGAAACATCCATGTAGCCAATGTCTTCCGCGGGGAAGAGGTCGACCTCTCCACCCTTCTTGCGGGCGAGAACACGGGCGTCGGCGAAGTGCCAGTCCTTGGTGAGCGGGGCGTTCGCCTGGGCGACGATGAACTCGTCTTCTTCGCTGGCGGTGAGGTAGTCGATCTGGTCGTTCATGACTTTGCCATCGACGACGCGGCGGTACGGGGTCTCAATGAAACCGAAGGCGTTGATCCGCGCGAACGAGGCGAGCGAACCGATCAGGCCGATGTTCGGGCCTTCCGGGGTTTCGATGGGGCACATGCGGCCGTAGTGCGAGGGGTGAACGTCTCGCACCTCGACGCCGGCACGGTCACGGGACAGACCACCCGGACCCAGCGCGGACAGGCGACGCTTGTGCGTCAGTCCGGCGAGCGGGTTGTTCTGGTCCATGAACTGCGACAGCTGGCTGGTACCGAAGAACTCCTTGATCGCGGCGACGACGGGGCGCACGTTGATCAGGGTCTGCGGGGTGATCGCTTCGATGTCCTGCGTGGTCATGCGCTCGCGAACGACGCGCTCCATGCGGGACAGGCCGGTGCGCACCTGGTTCTGGATGAGCTCGCCGACGGCACGGATGCGACGGTTGCCGAAGTGGTCGATGTCGTCGATGTCGATGCGGATGTCGGTCTGCTTGCCGTCGCGGACTCCGGCGATCGTGGTCTGGTTGTCGTGCAGCGCAACCAGGTACTTGATCGTGGCCAGGATGTCCTTGAGCGTCAGCACGGAGTCGCTGAGCGGCGCTTCGAGTCCGAGCTTGCGGTTGATCTTGTAACGACCGACCTTGGCCAGGTCGTAGCGCTTGGAGTTGAAGAAGAAGTTGTCGAGGAGCGCACGCGCGGCCTCGGCGGCAACCTGCTCGCCCGGACGCAGTTTGCGGTAGATGTCCTTGAGGGCTTCTTCCTTGGTGAGGATGTTGTCCTTCTCCAGGGTGAGCTCGATCGACGCAAAGCCCTTGAACTCCTCGAGGATCTCTTCGCTCGTGAGGCCGAGGGCCTTGAGGAAGACGGTGACGGACTGCTTGCGCTTGCGGTCGATGCGAACGCCGACCTGGTCGCGCTTGTCGATCTCGAATTCGAGCCAGGCACCGCGGCTCGGGATGACGCGAGCGGAGTAGATGTCCTTGTCGGACGTCTTCTCCTGCTGGCGGTCGAAGTAAACGCCCGGGGAGCGGACCAGCTGTGATACGACGACACGCTCCGTGCCGTTGATCACGAAGGTGCCCTTGGGGGTCATCAGCGGGAAGTCACCCATGAACACGGTCTGGGTCTTGATCTCACCGGTGAGGTGGTTCATGAACTCAGCGTTCACATAGAGAGGTGCGGAGTAGGTCTTACCCTTTTCCTTGCACTCGTCAATGGTGTACTTCTCCGGCTCGAGCTCCGGGTTGGTGAACGACAGCTGCATCGTTTCGCCGAGGTCCTCGATGGGTGAGATCTCTTCAAAGATCTCGTCGAGCCCGGTGCGAGTCGGCAGGTCCTGTCGACCGGCCGCCTGGCCTTCTGCGACACGCTGTTTCCAGTTGTCGTTACCGACGAGCCAATCGAAGCTCTCGGTCTGCAAAGCAAGCAGATCCGGAACAGTCAGATTGTCGGTGATCTTCGCGAACGAAAGACGGCCAGCGGCGCGTCCGTTCTTGGGTGAGTTGGTGGTTGCGTTGCGCGCAGCAGCCAAGGAAATAACCTCCGTGGACCCCGTCAGGTCTAGTCACTGTTAGTAAGGAATACCGAGTACGAACTCCTCAGACCCTCGAGTTCTGAAATTCCGGTGTTCTGAAATCCTGGAACGAGGTATGCGTCAAGGTGGCTTGAGCACGCAAAGCCGACCGCAATATGAAGGCAGAGTTTAGTCTGGGAGCGCAAAGAATAACTATATGCCGGTTAGCTCACCATGTCCACTCAATTCTTGACGTGCCATAAATTCTCAGGTATAACCCGGTTTCGGGCCGCTCCGGTTCAGACTGCGGAGGGCGCAGACTTGAGGGATGAGCAGGCCTGTAGCGCAACATCCGTCGATCACCTTGAAACTGAGCGGCCACCATGCTGTCATCGAGCCCGACCGATTCACCCCGGGCAGCTTCAACCTGATCGTGGACGGCACGCCGCAGTCGAACGTGAACCTGGACGATCCGGGCGAGCTGTTCTTCGAATACGTGCAGCGGATCGGTCACGTGATCGACCTGATCGGCGAGGTGGGCGAGCCGATCACCGCCGTGCACCTCGGCGCCGGCGCGCTGACCCTCCCCCGATACGTGGAGGCGACCCGGCCGGGCTCCCGCCAGCAGGTCGTGGAGCTGGAGAGCGACCTGATCGATTTTGTTCGCGGCGAGCTGCCCTGGGACAAGCGGGCGCAGCTGCGCGTGCGGCACGGTGATGCCCGCGAGGTGCTGGCCAAGCTGCCGGCCGGGCTGCACGGCGCGGTGGACCTCGTCGTCGTCGACATCTTCTCCGGGGCCCGCACCCCGGCCCACGTGACCAGCCGCGAGTTCTACGAGTTGGCCGCTCCCCTTCTGTCGCCGCGCGGGGTGCTCGTCGTGAACGTCGCCGACGGGCCCGGTCTGCCCTTCGCCCGCTCACAGGCCGCGACGCTGTCAGCCGTCTTCGGACACGTGCTCGCCCTCGCGGAGACCCAGGTGCTCAAGGGGCGCCGGTTCGGCAATATCGTCTTCGTTGCCGCGCACACCCCCATCGACACGAGCTGGGTGTCGCGGCTGCTGGCGGGCGGGCCGCATCCGTCGAAAGTGGTCGAGGGTGCTGAGCTCACGCACTTCATGGCGACCGCGATGGTGACGACGGATGTGACGGCCACCCCGTCCCCGCTGCCCGGCCGCACGGTGTTCCAACTCGGCAGCTGAGCCGCGGTTACGCCGGGGGCCGCGCGGCGGGGGTCACGCGCCGGGTGTCGCGCGCCGGGTGATGTGTGGCCAACTCAGGAGATCCGGGGCCAAGGTGCTGCGGGCATCCGTGTTCATGCGGCTTTATGTACTCACGCGCTGGGATCTCCTGAGTTGGCCACGTGTGCGGCTCGCGGCGGGGCGACGAGGGCGACGGATGCCGGCAGCTCGGGGCAGATGGCGGCGGATGCCGGTGGATCGGGCCGGATCGGGGACCGGCCCGGCCCGGCCCGGCTACGCTGGTTGGGTCCAAGTTTACTCCGCGGCATGTGCCGCCTTCGCCTCAGGACCACACCCTGCCCATCATCATTGGCTACGACGCCGTCACCCTGCGTGAGAAAGTCGACCTCTCTGCTGCTGAGCTGCGCCTCGAAGAACTCGGCGAGCTTCGCAGTCTGTCCGCCCTCAACGAGAAGGTCGTGCTCTTGCGGCTGACCGGACGCCTGGACGAGGCCTGGGACATGGCGAACACTGCGCTGCGCCAGTCCCGGTTCACCGGGTCGCGGGAAGAACTCGCGTTCAGTCGCATCCGTCGCGCCCAGGTGCAGCAGTATCGAGGCAAGCTCGACGAGGCGGTGACCGAGCTGACCCATTGTGTGCTCGAGTCCGAGACGCACGAGTGGGGCGCCGTCGCGGCGTTCGCCCGGGAAAGCCGCGGCAAGGTTCACTTCGAACAGGGCGACCTCGACGCCGCCCTGGCAGACTTCACGGCCTCGGTGACGCTGCGGGAGCAGGCCGGCGCCACGCCCGCCCTCCTCGAGAGCGCGCTCGTAGCCGTTGCGGTCGTCGAGTCCTTCATTGCCGAGCGGCGACAGACCCGCCTGCAGCAGTAGCAACTCGGTGCCGCGGGGTGCCGGCCGGCCTGCGATTGACCGGCTGGCTGCATCCGGACATCGATTTGCAGGAGTTATGCACGGAAGGGGCCACTCACCCCGAAGCAGGAATTCGGGGCATGCTGGACACAGCGCCGGCGAGCGTGCCGGTGCGAAGGAGGTTGAAGATGAGCGGGCGGATGCCACCACGCAGCGGCGCGGCCGGGGTGCTGGCCCTGGGCGCGCTCCTGCTGCTCAGCGCGTGCACGGCGACCGCGCCCGGACCCGCGGCAGAGACCTCTACCCCCGCCCGGCCGGTTCCGTCCGACACCGTTGCACCCGGTCCGACCGGCACCGCCGGGCCATCGGTGCGGCCGGTCGACGCCCCGGTCGTGGTCGCATCCGGGCTGGATGCCCCCTGGTCAATCCTGCGCCTGCCGAACGACGGCACCCTGATCAGCGAACGCGACACGACCCTCATGCGCGAACTCCTGCCCGACGGCAGCCTGCGCGACGCCGGCCGGGTCGCCGAGGCGAGCCCGGGCGGTGAAGGCGGGCTGCTCGGCCTCGCCGCACTGGCCGACCCGGCCGCACCGGGCGGAACCGGGTGGGTCTACGCCTACTTCACGTCCGCCGACGACAACAAGATCGTACGGATGCCGCTGCTCGGCACGGTCGGAAGCCACACCCTCGGCGCATCCGAACCGGTGCAGGGCGGCATCCCGAAGGCCGGTAACCACAACGGCGGTCGGCTCGGTTTCGGCCCGGACGGCCTGCTCTACGCCACGGTCGGCGACGCCGGGAACCCCGAGAACGCCCAGGACCTGGGTTCCCTCGGCGGCAAGATCTTGCGGATGACGCCGACCGGCGCCGTGCCGGACGACAACCCGTTCGGCACGCTCGTCTACTCCTACGGCCACCGCAACCCGCAGGGGATCGCCTGGGACTCCAGCGGCCGACTCTGGGCCAGCGAGTTCGGACAGAACACCTGGGACGAGCTCAACCTCATCACCCCGGGCGGCAACTACGGCTGGCCGATCGTCGAGGGCCGGGGACAGAGCGCGGACTCCGGCTACCTCGACCCGGAGCAGCAGTGGCCCACCAGTGAGGCCAGCCCGAGCGGGCTCGCTATCGTGAACGACACCATCTTCATGGCGGCCCTGCGCGGCGAGCGGCTGTGGCGCATCGATCCCTCCACGGGCGAGGTCGATGACTGGTTCGGGAACAGCTTCGGGCGGCTGCGCGATGTGGTGTCGGGGCCCGATGGCACACTGTGGTTCGTGAGCAATAATACGGATGGCCGCGGCACCCCTTCCTCCGGCGACGACCGGCTTTACCAGGTGGCGGTGGCACCCTGATGGCCGACCTCGACCGGGTGCGGCACTGGGCGGACGCGTTGATCACGCTGCACCTCGATCCCAGCTGGACCTTCGCCTTCGACAACGCGAAGAAGCGAGCGGGGCTCTGCAACTTCACCGTGCGGCGCATCACCGTGTCCCGCTACCTGGCGGCGCGCTACGAAGACGATGACGTGCACCAGATCCTGCTGCACGAGGTCGCGCACGCTCTGGCCGGACCGCGCGCCGGCCACGGGCCGAAGTGGAAGGTGATCGCGCGGAACCTCGGCTATGACGGCAAGAGCACGCACGACGGCGAGATCGCCGACGAGCTCGCGCCGTGGGTCGGCACCTGCCCGGCCGGCCACGCGCACTACCGTTACCGACAACCCACCCGGGCGTTCGCCTGCGGGCTGTGCGTGCGCGGATTCGACAAGCGGTTCCTGATCCGGTGGACACGGCGCGAGATCACGGCCGCCGCCCGGCGACAGGCTGCGGGGGCGGCGAAGCCCTAGCTCTGCCCTGTGGTCTCAACAGGCTCGACCACCGATTACTCGGGCCGGCCGTCCGGCCAGGAGCGGGCTACTCGGAGACCTGGATTTCTTTCCAGAAGGCGACGTAGTTGCTGTAGTCCTGGCCGACCCGGTCGAAGGAGGCCGAGGGCGGAGTCGGGTAACTGAAGGCGCGATCCTGCAGCAGAGTCTCGCCGTCCTTGACGCTGAAGTACTGGCACGCGCCCTTCCAGGAGCAGGTGTACTGCGTGGGGCTCTCGACGAGGAACTCGGAGTTCACGCTCGCCGGTGGGAAGTACCAGTTGCCCTCGATCTTGAGGAGATCTGCCTGCGGTGCTTCGGCGATGATGGTGCCGTTGAGTACTGCCTTCATGGGAGTTGCTCCTTCAGTGAGATTCAAACAGTGAGGATGAAACGAGGGGTTCGGCTCAGAGGCCACTTCAGGTGCAACCTCAGCCCGGAAAGGCGAATTCCCACAGTCGGGAGATTCCCGGGGAGCGCGCCGGGGCATCCGTCGCCGGGGCCTGCCTCGCCGGGGCCTGCGTTGCCGGGGCCTCGAGACCTACCGCAGCCTGCACGTCGGCCGACCGCCCCTCGGCGACGAGCGCCTGGGCGGTTTCGGACGCGGTGACCAGGTGCCGCACGGCCCGCGCGAGACCCGCGAATCCCGCGGCGGCCGCGGCCGCCTCCGGCGAGCAGTGGTCGATGCCGCGGGCGGCGAGGGCGTCGATCACGGCGCCGGCGGCGAGGAAGTCTTCCACCGCGAACCGGGGGGCGCCGCCCTGGCGTTGCTCGCCCACGGCGATCACGGCCACGGAGAACCGGTCTCCCTTCTCCGCCTGGCGGGCGAGCACCCATTCGGCCACGCTCGCGCGATTGGCGAGGCTCGCGGCGATGACCTGGTGCTCGTGCAGGGCAGTCGGGAGAACGATCTCGGAGCCGGGCGACGGCAAAGCGTCGGCCAGGATGACCACGTCGGCCTCGGCGGCCAGAGCCTGGAACCCGGCCAGGCCGACATCGAAACGGACCTGGTACTTCTGTTGGGGCGCGTCTTTGTTCACGCCCCAAGGGTAGCGGCGGCGCTACCGGACGTCGAAGCGGGCGAGCGCGTCGGCATCCGTGGCATGGGTCATCGCGCTGCGCGCGGTGTCCAATGCGGACACCGGGTCGGCCTCCGAAGCCGCCAGGCTCAGCTTGCGTTCGGCCTCCGCGAGGCGGGTGCGGGCCACAGCGCCCACGCGGCCGGGATGCGCGGTGATGAAGTCGCGGGTCACGGTGATCTGGCTGCGCGCGGCCAACAGAGCGCCGGTCAGCGCGCCACGGGCGTTGTCGAGCCGCAACTGGCGGTTGCGGGCCTCGGAACGGATCAGGTCGAGACCGTCCATTGCCGTGCGCAGTCGGGACTGGTCAGCGGCAGGGTCGCTCAAGCGCGACGGCTGCCGCAGCTCGCCGACCACCCGGTCGGCCTCCGCAATAACGCGGTTCAGTTCGCCGCGGGCCGTGGTCTCCTCGTGGGTGTCGCGCAGCGCGCGCACCTCGGCCAGCTCGGCGTCCGCCGCGTCGAGCGCTCGGGCCAGGGAGGCGAATCCGACGTGCAACTGGTCTTCGCCCTGTTCGATCGCGTCGAGCAGGGTGCCGGCGCGGTGCAGGGCCTGCTCGGCCGCGAGCAACCGGTCACCCACGGGGTCGGTGGCTTCGCGGGAGAGACGGGCGGCCGCGGCATCCGCTGCCCGGCGGGCGTCATCGACGGCCTCCTCGGCGCGGGCGACGTTGCCGCTGATCGGGGCCAGGGCGTGCGCGGCATACGTGCGGCTGAGCCGGGAGAGGCTGGCGGTGCCGGCCGCGACGCGGTCGGCGACGCGGTCGAGGCGACGACGCAATTTCTCAAGCAGCAGCGGGGCATCCCGTTCGACGCCGCGCCGGGAGTCGAAAGTGCGGGTCTCCGCGCCGAGGCGCTTGACGGCCTCGTCGGCGAGCACGATGATCTCCTCGGTCCAGCGGCGACGCTCACCCTCGGAGTCGGGCACGCTGTCGTCGAGCTTCTGCTGCAGCAGGAACGCGTCACGCACCTGCCGCCGGGAGGCGTCGAGCGCGGCGGCGAAGTCGCTGGTGGCGTTCTCCCCGAACTGGGCGACCGCGAAACCGAGCTCGTCGGTGGCGACCTCGATCAGGTCATCCGCACGCACGAGGGCGATTGCGGCGGCTCGGGTGCGCTCCGCGGCCAGAGCGAGGTCGACGCGCGCGCGCGCGCGGACCCGGCGCCGCATGATCATCACGATCACCACGACGACCGCTGCCGCCCCACCGAAAACGACGGCCGAGGGCACCCACCAGAACTCGCCAGTCATGCCCTCAGTGTACCGAACGGATGCGCCTCACCCCGGCGCCGCACCCGGCGGCACGTCCTCGAAAATCGCCGATCCCACCCACAATCGCCGCGGAAACGGGTCGCCTCGGCATCATCGGCGAAGAACGGCTGGTACCAGCGCTACTCCCGGCGCATCTGCCGCCGGATCACCTCGAAGTCGTGCCGGGAGATCTCGAGCAGCCCCCGGCGCAGCTGGTAGCCCCAGTCGGGGTTGCTGCGGGTGAACTCGAGCACCGACAGGAGCGGGCGAATGGAGGCGGCCACGACATCCGTTTCGTAATCGATGTGACGTCGCCACGGGCGGTACGAGCTCGGGGCGGCGGACTCGCCTTGATGCACGATTCCGGGGGCGATGCGACCGATCGCGGTGAACTCGCGCAGCGTGTCGCCGTCGATGTCCGTCTTCGGGGAATAGTAGACCACCCCGTCGGACTCGCCCATCTGCTCGAGCGCCACCCGGGCCCCGTGGCTGGCCTGCACGAGCCCCACCGCGACGGCGCGCAGCACGTGTTCGCGTGAGGCAACGCCCAGCCAGTATCGAATTGCCACCCTCTTAGTTGTACTGCATGCCCCAGCACCACAGACTGGGGTCATGCGTGTTCTTCTGAAAGAGATCCTCGACTGCTCCCCCGATGCCGCCTGGCGCGCCCTGCGGAGTCCTGCCGTGTTCCGCGAGGTAAGTTCGCCCGTGGTGAGCGTCGAATCGCTCGAGATGGATGGCTTCCCCACCATCTGGGAGCCGGGTGAGCATCCGGTCAGCTTGACTGCGCTCGGCCTGGTGCCGATGGGCGACCAGGTGATCCGCCTGACCATGGCGACCACCCGGAAGGATGGCGTGCGCATCCTGCGTGACACCGGCCGCGGGGTATCGGGGCCGCTCGCCTCGGTCACCCTCTGGGACCACCGGATGGCCGTGTCTCCCGACCCGGCCGGCACCGGCAAGACGCTTTTTCGAGACCAGCTGATCTTCCGCACCGGCGCGCTCACCCTGGCCAGCTGGCCCGTTTTCTGGGCGCTCTGGCAGTGGCGGCTGCACCAGCTCAAACGCCTCGCGCCGAACTGGAGCCTCGACCTCGGCGTCGATGAGTCCGGCGCGAGCTCGTGAGCACCACCCTCGGCGCCCTGCAGGTGGCCGACTGGCGTCGGCGCGTGTTCGGGCTGTACGGCGGCGTGCGCCAGCTCAGCGCGCACGACCCGGCCGCCGGCCACGAACTGTGGCGGAGCGGCAGGGACGACCTGTTCGGCGGGCATTCGGCGTCGCCGTTGATGCCCGACGACCGGGCCGGCTTCACCGGGCTGCCGGTCGCCGCCTACGACCCCGACTGGCGGTTCGAGGCCGAGGTGCACCGCGCGGAACATCCGATGCGCATCTCGGTTGACACCGGCACCGACGGGAAGGTGCAGTTCGACCTCGTCGGCACCGTGCGTTTGCCCTACCTGGGACCAATCGACCTGTGGCGGCTCTCCAGCTACGGCGGCGGGCTCTTTCTGCCTGTGCGCGACGGTCTGGCCGGCAAGCCCGGCGGAACCTACGGCGGCGGTCGATACCTGCTCGACACGGTCAAGGGCGCCGACCTGGGCGCCGGGGCCGACGACGACAGCATCATCCTCGACTTCAACTTCGCCTACAACCCGTCCTGCGCGTACGACCCGATGTGGGCCTGTCCGCTGCCCCAGGCCGGCAATACCGTGGCCGCGGAGGTGCCCGTCGGCGAGCTGACCCCCGGTGCGGAGCGCCACCCCACGGCTCCCGTCGGGCGGGCGTTCGACCCTAGGGCTTGACAGCATCCGCTAGAATGGAATCTTGCGGGTGTGCAGTTGCGCTCGCTGCGTCGTAGAACGCCTCTTCTTATTGCGGCAGCCCACCAGGGCCGGCCCGATTTTTCGAATTAAACCTTCTTACGGCGAACGGATGTGCCCATCGGCACCTTCGCCATGTGAAACCTCTGAGGCTCCGAGTTGCCGCCCGTGCGGAACGGATGCCCGAGGAATCTGATGCCCGAAAGGCACCATTTTGTCTGAAACTTCCTTTAGCGCGCTTGGCGTGCCGGCCCCTCTCGTTGCCATCCTGACCGAGCAGGGCATCGACAGCCCGTTCCCGATCCAGGTGGACACGCTGCCCGACACCCTCAACGGCCGCGACGTGCTCGGCCGCGGCAAGACCGGCTCCGGCAAGACCCTCGCGTTCGCACTGCCCATGGTGTCACGCCTCGGCGGCAAGCTCGCCGGCGGCCGACGTCGTCCGGGCCGCCCGCTCGGCCTCATCCTCGCCCCGACCCGCGAGCTGGCCACGCAGATCACCAACGCGCTCACGCCGCTGGCCGAGGCGTACGGCCTCAACACAACCACGATCTTCGGTGGCGTCTCGCAGGGCCGCCAGGTTTCCGCACTCAAGGCCGGCGTCGACATCGTCGTGGCCTGCCCGGGTCGCCTCGAGGACCTCATGAAGCAGGGCTTCATCAGCCTGGACGCCGTCGAGATCACCGTGCTCGACGAGGCCGACCACATGGCGGACCTGGGCTTCCTGCCCGTCGTCACGCGCATCATGGACAAGACGCCCAGCAGCGGCCAGCGCCTGCTGTTCTCGGCCACGCTCGACAACGGGGTGGACAAGATCGTGCGCCGTTTCCTGCACAACGAGGTCATGCACTCGGTCGACGAGGCCAACAGCCACGTCTCCGCGATGACGCACCACGTCTTCGAGATCGACGGCGTCGAATCGAAGAAGGCGCTCGTCGAGAAGCTCGCGAGCGGTTCCGGCCGCCGCATCCTCTTCATGCGCACCAAGCACCAGGCCAAGAAGCTCGCCAAGTCGCTCACCGACGCCGGGATCCCCTCCGTCGACCTGCACGGCAACCTTTCACAGGTGGCCCGTGACCGCAACCTCGCCTCGTTCAGCGCCGGCGACGTGAAGGTTCTCGTCGCCACGGATGTCGCCGCCCGCGGCGTGCACGTCGACGACATCGAACTCGTCATCCACGTCGATCCGCCGGCCGAGCACAAGGCGTACCTGCACCGCTCGGGCCGGACCGCCCGCGCCGGCAGCGCCGGCGACGTCGTGACTCTGGTTCTTCCCGAACAGCGCCGCGACACCGACGCGCTGCTGCGCAAGGCCGCCATCAAGGTGACCCCGCAGCGCGTGACCGCGTCCTCCCCCGCCGTGGACGCCCTCGTCGGCGACGTCGCAGCGTACGTCAAGCCGCTCCCCCGCGTGGAGCAGCGGCACGGCCAGTCCCAGGGCGGCCGCTCGCAGGGCGCCAACGCCCAGCGCAAGCGCGTCAACCGCGATGAGCGCGACTCCGGCTCCCGTGACTCCGGCGCCCGCGCCGGTGGAGCACGTGGCAACCGCGGACACCGCGGCAGCGACGCAGTGGCACCCGCCGGCGGAGCGCGCCAGGAGCGCTCGGGCCGCCCCGCGGCATCCGGTCGCAGCCAGGGATCGGGCAACGCCCAGAGCCGTCCGGCCCAGGGTGGTCGCTCCGGCGGCCTCCAGGTCGGGGGCCTCGTGCGCGGCGCCGGTGCCACCGGCGGCGCTCGTCGCTCGGCCCCGCGCCGCGCGCAGGGCTAGTCGCTCGGTAGCATCTGCACGTTAGTTCCACTGTGAACGGGCCGGCCTCTCCCGAGGCCGGCCCGTTCTGCGTTGTGGCCAACTCAGGAGAAACATGCCTGTGACGGATGCTCGGCCCCGGAATCACGTGGCGCCGCACCATGGCGCCACCGGATCTCAGGAGTTAGCCACTTGTTATCCGACTCATCGGCGGGGTCTGGAGCCGCCGCAGACCGGGAAGTCGCGGGTCGGACGGGAGCCGTAGGCGCAGCGACCACGGGCAGAACCCGGCAGCGTCAATCGGGTGCCTGCGGCTGAGCTAGTCTCGGGTCATGGCCACCACACCAGTACTTCGTCCCGTCGCAGAAGCGGATGCCGACAGCCTCGGCCGCGTGCATGCCACCTGCTGGCACGAAACCTACGACCAGTTGCTCAGCGAGGCCGCCCTCGAGCAGCTGCAGCCCGCACGCCTGGCCGCCATGTGGCGCCGGTTCAGCGCCCAGGGACCGAACCACCGCCAGGTTGCGGCCCTCGTCGACGGCGAGATCGTCGGATTCGCCGGCAGCGGGCCGTCCCGCGACGCCGACAAGCCGGCCCCGATGGAGCTCTACTTCATCTACCTGCTCGACGCCTACCACGGCACCGGCATCGGCCAGCAGCTCTTCGACGCGGTCGTCGACGAGGGCCCGTCCTACCTGTGGGTCGCCGAAAACAACCCCCGCGCGCACTCGTTCTACAAGCGCAACGGCTACGCCCCCGACGGCCACGAGCAGGATCAGGAAGTGCTCGGCGAACAGCTCCACGAAGTGCGCCTGGTGCGACCGCGCTCGCTCGCACGTCGTCTGTCACTCGTCACGACCGAGTAGCTCGCAGCGGCGGCCCGCAGGATCGGCCCGCCATCAGGCGGCTTAGCGCAGCTGGCCGACCGAGGCGAGCGCCATGCGCAGCAGCGCCCCGCGCCCGCCCTCCATCTCGGCTGCCACCGCGTCGGAGGCAGCCTCCTTGGGGGTCATCCAGGTCAGTTCGAGGGCGTCCTGGCGCGGGTCGCAGGTGCCGGTGACGGGAACGACGTAGGCCATCGAGACGGCGTGCTGGCGGTCATCCGTGAACGCAGTGATGCCCGGCATCGGGAAGTATTCGGCCACCGTGAACGGCACCGGGCTCATCGGCAGCTGCGGGAAGGCCATCGGGCCGAGATCCTTCTCGAGATGCCGGAAGAGGGCCTCGCGCAGGGTCTCGCCGTAGAGCACGCGGCCGGACACGAGCATCCGGGTCATCTCGCCGGTCGACCGGGCGCGCAGGAGCACGCCGACCTCCACGACCTGGCCGAGGCCGTCGACGCGCACGGGCACCGCCTCGATGTAAAGGATCGGAAGTCGGCGCCGCACTTCGGCCAGCTCGACGTCGCTCAGCCAGCCCGGGTTGGTGTGGGGCGGCCCCGCGCCCTCGGGGCCAGGCGTCCAGTCCGGATCGGGGTCAGGGGTGCGCACGCTCATGAGGCTATTCTGTCGTACCCTGCGCCCGGATACGCCATGGGCACCCCGCTGCGGGTCGGACGGAACGGGCGCGGTCCGGCGCGCGTGCGGCGACGGTCTGCGCATGGTGAGGCAGAGAACTGCGGCGGCGCGCCACGACCGCGCGCTCGGCGCCTTCACCGGCTGGCGCTCGGCGATGCACTCGGGATGCCGACGCAGGACCTGTCCCGGGCTTAGATCGAGGCCGACTACGGCGCCAGTGAGGGGTTTCGGGACCCCGGACCGCACCAGCCGATCGCCGTCGGGATGCCCGCCGGGTCGATCACGGATGACACGGAGCAGGCCAGTCTGCTGGCCCGCTCCTGATCGATTGTCACGGCCAGGGCGACCCCGGCGTCTTCGCGAAGCGGCTTCTCGACTAAGTGGAACGGGCGCGGGCGCGCGGCTCCCTCGATCTGCTCGGACCCTCGACGACGACGCTTGAGCGCCTGCGATCCGGCGTGTCATCCCTCGAGTCCGGGCGCTTCGGCACGACCAACGGCGCGGCCATGCGCATCACCCCCGTGGGGATCTCCTTCGGCCTTGCTCCCCTCGCCGGGTTCATCGACCGGGTGGCCCGGGCCGGCGCAGTCACCCACAACACCGGACTCGGGTTCGCCGGCCGTCTCTGGTGGGCGACCGGCCACCTCGCGGGCCTCACTCCGGCGGCGCGGGGCGAGGCGGCGGACCAGCTGATCGGGACATCCGTCGCCGGTCGAGCAGGTGGCGACGGATGCTCGGGCCGGCCAGGGCAGGCCAGGCGGGGCGAGTGAGGTGAGGCTGACTCAGGAGAAACGGGTGGCTGGCGCGGCCGCCCCGCGAAACGACGCGGTAACATGCGGAACTCTGCGGGGGCGCGCCCGCCGCTGCCGGAATCTCCTGAGTTGGCCACGGGGTGCCCGCGGATGCCGCCGCCACGTGGGGAAGTGCCGGCCGGTGGTGTGCATGACTCCTGCAATTCGGCGGAGCGGTGGCACGGTTCCCGGAAGTACGGGCATCTTTCCGGCTTCTCGCAGCGGATCGCCGGAGATCTGCACGGGGTACGACGGATGCCGACCGATTTTGCCGCGTCCCCGGGAGTGGAAAGATTGACCCGTCGGCGTTTCCCGGTGTCGACCTCGAACAGGAGGACCACCATGGGCCCGAACGACACCAATCCCGGCGGCGACGCCTCCACCGGGAGCGACGACACCACCGAGAGCAGCACCACCGGCGCCGCCGCCGCGTGCGCCGAGCCCATCGACCCGGATGCCGTGCTGTGGAGCGCGTCTGGCGCCGACCGTGCCGGGCGACCGCTTCTGCTGATTCTGCACGGCTACGGTTCGCACGAGGGGGATCTCTTCTCGCTGGCGCCGCACCTGCCGCTGCATCCGGTGATCGCCGCGCTGCGCGCCCCGCTCCCGACCGGTCCGGGCTGGGCCTGGTTCCCGATCGGGGCCGCCGGCGCCAAGGTCAACCCGGGCTCGCCGAGCGCCGACGCACTGGATGCTGCCGCCGCCGGGGTGCTCGAATGGCTGGACGGCCTTCCCGAGCAGCCCGCGTCCGTCGGACTACTCGGCTTCTCGCAGGGCGGGGCTATGGCGCTGCAGCTGCTGCGGCAGGCACCCGACCGGTTCGCGTTCGCGGTGCAGCTGTCCGGTTTCGTGGGGCGCAGCGAGCACACCGGTGACGAGCGCCTGCGTGAGCGGCGCCTGCCGGTCTTCTGGGGTCGCGGCACGGCCGACCCGGTCATCCCGCAGGATGCCGTCGACCGCACCCGGGCATGGCTTCCCGAACACTCCACACTTACCGAGCGCATCTACGAGGGCATGGGCCATTCCATTTCGCAAGCCGAACTGGGCGAGATCGTCACGTTCCTGCGCGCGCAGTACGACGCCTAGGAGGCCCGACACCCGACACAGCAGCGTCTCCCGCCCCGAACGAATTCGACGGAGATTTTGGCCCGAGTTGGCCAAAAAGGCCGGAATCGACATCCTACGGGCAAAATCTCCGTCGAATTGGTGAGACGACGCGGAGGGAGCGATGTGCGCGCGGGACGGCGGCGCTAGCGGCCGCGACCGGCCTTCTCGTTCTGGGCTGCCTGGCGGGCGACGTGGGCGATCTTGCGGGCGCGCTCGGCGTCGCGGTCCTTGACCCGGATCTGCTCCTCGCGCACCTCATACTGGGTGGCACGCTCGGTCACGAGCCAGGCCGGCGGCTGCTGCAGCAGAGCCTGGATCTCGGCGGAGGTGAGCGGCTCCGTCACGGCGCCGCGCACGAGGCCGGAGATCGAGACGCCAAGCTTGGCGGCGACGACCTGCTTGGGATGCGGGCCGTTCGCCCGCAGTTCGACCAGCCAGGCAGGCGGTTTCGCTTCGAGCGCGGCCAGCTCGGTGCGCGACACGGGCGCGCTCTGGAATTCTTCCGGGGCTGCTTCGAGCAGAATCCCGAGCTTTTGGGCCGCCGTGGCGGGCTTCATGGTCTGGGTCTTCTTCTCGCTCATCAGTCAAGCGTATAGCCTGAGAGCACCCGCATAGCCTGAGAGACAGCCGCTCCCCACGGATCTACGTTCGCAGTGCCATCACGAGAAAGGATGCCGGTGACCTTTTCCCTTGCCTTCGTCGCCGGTGTGACCCCCACCAAGTGGACCCGCACCTGGGCCGATCGACGCCCCGACCAGCCACTCGAGGTCTTCCGCACCGACCCGTCCGAACAGGACGCGGTGCTGCGTGACGGCCGCGCCCAGGTCAGCCTGGTGCGCCTGCCCGTCGATGAGACCGATCTCAGCCTGATCGCCCTCTACCGGGAGATCCCGGTGGTCGTCGCGGCCAAAGACCACTTCATCGCCGACGCCGACAGCGTGCTGGTGGCCGACCTGGCCGAAGAGCACCTGCTGCAGGACCCCGAGGACGTGCCCGAGTGGCGCCTCGTGGCCACCGAGATCAGGGACGGCACCCGCCGCCCGCTCCCGGCCATGCGCGACCTCGACGACGCGATGGCGCAGGTCGCGGCCGGGGTCGGCATCCTGATCGTCCCCCATTCGATCGCCCGACTATACGGCCGAAAGGATGTCGTCTCGCGCCCGGTCGAGGATGTCGCCGAGAGCCAGGTGTCCCTGGCCTGGCTCTCCCGTGAGACCACGGAAGACGTCGAGGAGTTCATCGGCATCGTGCGCGGCCGCACGAAGGACAGCTCGCGGGTCGACTCGCTGCCCGCCGGCACCGAAAAGGTCAAAAAAGAGAAGAAGACCGACAAGGCCAAGGCGGCGGCGAAGGCCGTGCGGGTCGCGGCGGCGAAATCCAAGCCGGCCGTGGCGAAGAAGGCGACGAGCGCCCCGGGCCGTACCCGCAACACCCCCAGCCCCCGGGCGGGCAAGCGCCGCGGCGGCCGGTAGCCCTCCGTGCCGCAACTCCTGCGCTGGGTGCTGGTACCCCTGATGCGAGCCTGGTCGGCGGCCGTGACGCGCGACTACGACGACATCCCGCGGCCCCGGGACACTCCTCAGGCGCATTCCCCGGGAACCGACAGCGACCGCGTGCTCCTCTTCGGCAGCGGACCGGCCGTCGGCTGGGGCGTGCTCAGCCACAACGTGGCCCTGCCCGGATCTCTGGCGCGGGCGTTGTCGACTCGCACCGGGCGGGGCACGGATGTCGACGTCATCCCGAACCCGCTGGTCACCATCCGCACATCGCAGGCCGAACTCGACGGGCTGGGACTCTGGCGCTATGACGCGGTCGTCGTGAGCCTCGGCACGACCGACGCCGTCACCCTCCTGTCAGCCCTGGTCTGGCAGCGCGAGCTGTCCGCCCTGCTCGACCGGATCCGGCACGAGTCCTCGCTCAGCACCAGGATCTTTGTGCTCGGCGTGCAGCCGATCCGGTCTATCGCGGCCTTCGACTCCGGGCTGGGCTCCGTGGCCGAGAAGCACGCCCGCAGCCTGGACGAGGCCAGCGCGGCGATCTGCGCGGGGCAGGAGCGGAGCTGCTTTGTGCCCATGGCCGCAACCCTCGCCTCAACGCCGGGGCGGGTGCGCACGGCCGCGCAGTACGTGCAGTGGGCCAATCTCCTCGCCGACGAGATGGCGCCACCGCTCGATGCCGAGTACCTGGGTGCTTCCCGAGGAACGGCCGAGGGCCGCGCGGAAGCGTGGGGTGCCGAGCCGCTCTCGCCTGACCCCCGCCGGGCGGTCGCCAGGCTGGGCATCATCGCCGCCGACACCGAGGTGCGCTGCGACCACATCGTCGCCCTGGCCAGAAGCGCCTACGGCACCCGGTCGGCCGCCCTGACGCTCATCGACGGCGACCGGCTCTGGGACCTGGTGAGCGTGGGCTTCACTCCACGCGTCTACTCGTTGGCCGGGTCGATCACGGCCCTCGCCGTGAGCGGGGCCGGAGCGTTCGTGGTTTCTGACGTGCTCCTGGACGACCGGTTCACCGCGCGCCCGCCCCGTCTGGGCCAGGAACAGACCCGCTTCTACGCGGGTTTCCCCATCGAGGCCGACTCCGGCGAGCGGATCGGCGTTCTGTGCGTGTTCGACTCGGAACCCCGGGGCGCCGCCGAGGTCGACCCCGTGCTGCTGCGGGAGTTCGCCCTCCTGATCCAGGCCGACCTCGGCCGGCGTCAGGAGTAGGCGGCGCCGCCCGGCCGGCGCGGGTCAGACCGGCGCGACCGGCTGTCTCAGCACCGTCTTCAGCTTGGCGGGCGCGGCGCGGCGCGGGTCGCCGAGGTAGATCTCGTGGTACCGGCCGTTCACCCGCAGCCCGTAGCTTGCCAGGAACTCCCCGTGCAGACGGGCGAGCGCGGGTGCCTCGCCGGCGTAGGACCCGACATGCAGCAGCTGCGCCGACAGCCCCTCGTCAAGCCTCTCCACCCGCACCCGGGCGAGCGCGGACAGCTTCTTCTTCGCGAGCGCGCCGGTGATGGCCTCGGCGATGAAGGCATCCGTCACCCAGTCCGGCTGGCTCATCAGCAGCGTCCATTTCCACTCCGCCTTCGCGCCGGCGGTGAAGACGGAGGCATCGTCGGCGTACCAGAGGCCTTCGAGCGGTGCGATGACCATCTCGCGGCCGAGCGCACGCTTGGCCGCGAACTTGACCGCGTAGGCGATGGCGTAGAGGGCCTCGACGGCCTCGATGTAGGCCGGCGCCGTGTCCGGGTCGCCCGCCCCGTCGAGGGCGACGAACCGCTGGGCCGGAACCTCGATCAGCTCCCAGTCCACGTTGGCAGGCCCGTAGAGCGACGGATGAACGCGCTTCACGTCCCAGGGGCCGGCCCCGCCGGGCGCGGTGTTGCGGGGCGCGCGCAACGCTCCGGTGCGCCGGTCGGTGCGGAACGGCACCGGGTCACTCATGGGCACTCTCCAGGGGATTCACTGACTCCTGCTAGCGGGAGCTGATGGACGCGAACTTGCGCACGCAGAGCGGAACGAACACGACCAGCATGACCGTGGTGCCGATCAGCACCGTGGCAATCGGGTTCTGCATGGTCCAGATGTCGGGCACCGGAGCTGTGCCCTCGTTGCCGAACAGCTCCCGTGCCGCCTGCACCAGCGACGAAACCGGGTTCCACTCAGCGAAGACGCGCAGCGGGGTCGGCAAGGTGTCGCTGGGCACGAAGGCGTTCGAGATGAAGGTCAGCGGGAAGAGGATCAGGAAGGACGCGTTGTTGATGACCTCGGGAGTCTTCACGCTCATGCCGAGCAGCGCCATCACCCAGCTGAAAGAGTAGCTGAACAGCAGCAGCAGTCCCACGCCGGCGAGGAATTCCGGCACCGAAGAGTTCACCCGCCAGCCCACGAGCAGCCCGGTCAGCATCATGATCACCATGGAGATCGTGTTCAACACCAGGTCACTATTGGTGCGTCCAATCAGCACGGCGGAGGAGGTCATGGGCAGGCTGCGGAAGCGGTCGATGATCCCTTCCTTGAGGTCCTGCGCCATCGCCGCGCCCGAGAAGGTCGACCCGAACACGACGGTTTGAGCGAAGATCCCCGCCATGAGGAACTGGACGTAGTCGGTGCCTTCCACGGAGATCGACCCGGCGTAAACCTGGCTGAACAGCAGCACGAACATGATCGGCTGGATCACCGCGAACACGAGCATGTCGGGTGAGCGCTTGATCTTGATCAGGTTGCGCTTGGTGACGGTCCAGCCGTCGGAGTACCAGAGCGAAAGCGGATTCCAGGAGGGGAGGGTGGCAGCGGAGCTCATTTCGACTTCTCCAATTCCACGTCGTCCGCCTGGTCGGCGGCCTTGTCCGCCTTGTGGCCGGTGAGTTTCAGGAACACGTCGTCGAGCGTGGGCCGGCGCATGCCGGCGTCGTGCAGACGGATGTCCGCGTCACCCAGCGCCGCCAGCACCTGCTGCAGCGCCCGCGGCCCGTCGACCACCGCGACCTCGAGGCCGCGGCCGTCGCTGGTGATCGCCGGTTCTCCCGCGCCGTAACGGGCGAGGATATCCCGTGCCGCCACGCCGTCGCCGGCCTCTACCAGGGCCACCTCGAGGCGGTGGCCGCCGATCTGCGCCTTGAGGTGATCGGACGTGCCCTCTGCGATCACCCGGCCGTCGTCGATGACGACGATGTCGTCCGCGAGCTGGTCGGCCTCCTCGAGGTACTGGGTGGTGAGGAGCACGGTGGTGCCGTCGGCGACCAGGCGCTTGATGACAGCCCAGAGCGCGATCCGGCTGCGCGGGTCCAGCCCTGTGGTGGGCTCGTCGAGGAACAGCACCTTCGGGTTGATCACCAGCGCCCCGGCCAGGTCGATCCGGCGGCGCATCCCGCCGGAGAAGCCCTTGACCGGGCGGTTGCCGGCCGCGGTCAGCTCGAAGAGGTCGATCAGCTCCTGGGCCCGGCGCCGGGACTCGGCGCCGCCCAGGTGGTACAGCCGACCGACCATCTCGAGGTTCTCGAACCCGGTCAGGTTCTCGTCGACGGCCGCGTACTGTCCAGAAACGCCGATAATGCGCCGTACGCCCTTGGGGTCGGCGACGACGTCGATGCCGTCGACGAACGCGGTGCCGGAGTCCGGCCGGATCAGGGTGGTCAGCATCTTGACGACGGTCGTCTTACCGGCGCCGTTCGGGCCGAGCAGCGCCTTGACGGTCCCGCGCGGCACGGACAGGTCCAGCCCGGCGAGCGCATGCACCGGCCCGGATTTGGAGCGGTACACCTTGGTCAGACCTCTGGCCTCAATGATGGTCATGGGACATCCCTGCCTGGTCGGGGGAAAAACGAGGGAAACGAGCGGAAACGAGCGGGAACGAGCGGAGCCACGAAATCAACATTTTATGGACCTTGACCGACTCGGACAAGCGCCACACCTGAACGCACGGATGCGCCCGGCCGACCAGATCAGCGTGGAACTCCATGTCGACCGGTCCGGACGCGACCTCGGCCAGGTGCAGAAGGGTGCCGTGCTCGTCGGTGCTGTACCGCACCGGCACTGCGGCGGCGCCCGGCACGACGGCCGTCTGTCCCAGAAAACCGGTCGGTTCGAGCGCAGCCGAACGGCCGGCTAGCCGGCGGCGAGGATGTCGACGACGAAGACGATCGTGTCGGTACCCGAGATGCCGGCGTCGGGCTGGCCCTCGGCGCCGTAGCCGAGTTCCGGCGGAATCGCGATCATCACCTGGGAGCCGACCGTCTGGCCGACGAGACCCTGGGCGAAGCCGGGAACGACGGCGGCCAGGGAGATCGGGGTCGGACCACTCTTGCCCCAGGTCTGGTCGAACACCTCACCGGTGGACCAGACGACGCCCGAGTAGTGCATGACCACGGTGTCCGCTTCGGCGACTGTGGCACCGTCACCCTTCTTGAGAACCGAGGTCTTCAACTCGGTCGGAGCGTCGGTTGCCGGGATCGTCACGGTCGGAGCGCCGTCCTCGGCCAGCTTGACAGTCGGAAAGCCGTCCTCCGGCTTCTGGTCCTCGCCGTTCGCGCGAGGGGGGATCTCACTTTTGACGTCGATGACGAAGATGATGTTGTCTTCGGCCCCGACCTTGAGCTCCTCGTTGCCGGTCTCGCCGAACGCGTCAGCCGGCGGGGCCACGACCGCGACGCGCGATCCGTAGTTCGCGCACGCGACACCCTTCATCAGCGCCGGGAATACACTCGAGTCCTTGGCCAGGGTGATGGGAGCGCCGAGGTCATCACCGAAGCCGCCGGCGTTCATCTTCTCGCCAGTGTTCGCGTTGTAGACGGAGAACCCCAGTTCGACGATGTCGTCGGTCTTGACGGCGTCACCCTTGCCCTCGGTCACGACGGAGACCTCGGTGGCCTTCGTGGTCAGCGGCGACTCGAACTTCACTTTGGGCTCGGCGCCGGCCTTGCCGGAGACCTTCACGGCCTCCGACGCCGTGCCGGAATCGACGCAGGCGATTCCCGCCGCTCCGGTGTTGTCGGAGGGAGACCCGCTGCACCCGGCGAGGGCGAGCACGGCAACCGTGGCAATGGAGATGAGGGCAGGAAGTTTACGCACGCTGATCTTTCTCTTCGACAGTGATCTATTCACAATGATCTTTTCGACCACTGATCTGTTCGGCAGGATTCAATGCACACACTGATTTGCGGGGCATCTGAGTCGATGGGCATCCGTTCGGGCCTTCGCCAGTATGCCCGACCGAGATCAGTGCCGCCTGAATCCCGGCTGGCACACTGTCAGCCGGGCGGGCTCAACACCGGGACGCCGCCGGGTCAGAGACCTTCGGCGATCGCGGCCGTGGCAACGAGCCACGCTTCACGGGTGCGCGGCGCGAGCGCGTCGTAGTTCAGCGATCCCCCGGCCACGAGGGCGGAGTCATACGGCACGTCCACGACGGTGCGGGTCAGCTTGCTGAAGTGGTCGTGTAGCCGCACGGAGAGCTGACGATCGGCCGTCTTGGCCGGTGACGCCAGGATTGTGACCGCCTGCGCGACCTTGTCGGCGTGGCCCTTCTGACGCAGGCCGTCGAGCAGCGAGGCCGCGCCATACGCGGTGTCCTCTCGGATGGTGGAGACGACGACGAGTTGGTCGGCCGCGTCGACGGCCGCCTCCCAGTTGGACGCCCGCATATTGTTGCCGGTGTCGATGATCAGCACCCGGTAGAACCGGCTGAGCGCGGCATGCAGTTTGCCGAACGCCACGTCGTCGATACTGGCTGCCCCGGCAGGGTCGAGGTCGGAGGCAAGCGCGTCGAACCGGGCGTCACCCTGGTTGCGCACGTAGTTGTCGAGGTCGCCGACCCGGGCGGAGCTTGAATAGGCGAAGTTGTCGAGGTCGCGGAGCAGGTCAACCGCGGTGTTGGTGTGGGCGGCGGTCTGCGCCCGCACGCCGAGGGTGCCCATGGTCTCGTTGTTGTCCCAGGCGAGGGTGTACCCGCCGCGATGGATGCCGAAGGTCGCGGCGATGAGCAGGGTCGCGGTGGTCTTGTGCGCGCCGCCCTTCGGGTTCAGCACGACGATCGTGCGCGGGCCGACCAGGCTGCGCTGCACGGACGCGACCGCCGCGCGGTGCGACATCTCGCCGGTTCCGGGGGCCGGGGAGACGAGTCCGCCGGTGAGGCGCCGCACCGTGCCCTGCCAGCCCAGAAGGGCAGGCCCCGCCACGAGCGGCGGACGGGAATTCATGAAGTCCGCGAGGTTCGGACCACCACCGGCGAGCGCCGCGGGGGCGATCGAGGGGTCGTCGGCGGGCACCTCGGCGAACGTGCCGCCCGGCACCGGTGCTGGGCCGACGAGGTTCGTGGCTGCCCGGGGAGCGGAGAAGGGCGAGGCCGCGAGGTCCTGCTTCTGATCGTCCTCATCGTCGGTGTCGGCGTCGAGATCGAGCACGAGGCCATCGAACGCGGTGAGGGGCGGGACATGGGCCCGTGCCGACGGGGCCGGTTCGATCTGCTGGATGACCTCGGCATCGGCATCGCGCATGTCGGCATCGCGCTTGGCTTCCTTCAGCGTTGCCGTGTCGAGCGCAGCCGTGCCAAGCCCAGCGTCATCGAGCCCGGCGGCCTGGAGTTCGGCGGTGTCGAGACCCGAATTCTGCTGTTCCGCGGGCACGACCAGCGCGATCAGTTCGACGTCCTCGGTTTCGGAGACAGCGGCGGAGACAGCGGCGGAGACGGCAGCAGGCGCGGTCGACACCGGCTCCGATGCCGGTCCCGGTTCCAAGGAGGTCGGGATGAAGGCCCCATCGTCTTCTACGTCCCCGTTCGGGTGAACGATCAACGGCGACTTGCCCTGCTCGTCTTCCGCGGTCAGGCGCACCGCGCGATCGATCGCGCGCGCGGCATCCGTGACCCGGTTGATGATTTCCTCGCGCACGCCGGCCTCGTCGGCGGCGGTGATGCGCGAGCTGACACCGTCGATGACGAGCTCTCCCGTTCCGTCGCTTCGGATCATCGCGCGGATGCGGGGAAGTTCGGAAATGTTCTGCGTCATATTCGGCCTTTTTTCGTCGAGCTCAGCTCATCAAGCGTGAGCACGTCGAATTTCGGTCAAGCGTGCCCCGTTCAGCCTACGGGGTAGCGGGGTCCACCCCTCGTTTGGCCGGGCGACGCACTCAGAGGAGTGCGAGGATCGGGCACTCACCCCCCTTCGCGGGCACGTTGCAGTAGGCTCCGGGCGGGGAGGCTGTTCATCACAGGTTGAGCAGCGTCTCCGGAGGTGAACCAATTCGACGGAGATTCTGCTCTGAAACGACCTTTTCGGAGTTTCTGGCATTGATTCGGGAATAATCTCCGTCGAATTCGTTCGGGGAACGGTGTGACAGGGCGGGCCGGGGTCAGGCGTGCTCGGCTAGGCCGCGTGTGGCTCCGGCACGGCCCAGCGGATGGCGCGCAGGCCGGACCTGGTGGCGTGCGTGTCGTCGTGGCCGCTCTGCCGTCGGCATTCCACGAGGTCGTTCGTCGGGGTGATGTGCGGGTCGCGGCACGAGCTGGCGTAGCTGGTGTAATCCGTTTCGAGCAACAGCTGATCGTCGGTGAGGTGTTTGTCGGTCATCGATCTGCGTTCCTGGTTCAGGCGCACGGGCCGAGTCCCCCACGACGGTTGCGCGCAGCGCTGCCCGTGTTCTCTGGCTCGTTCCGGTGCGGCCGGGCTGAGTGATTGTGTCACAGCGTACGTTGGCAGACGCCGAATGTCTCCACAATGTCGAGTATTGGTCAGTTTATTCACCTGACCGAAACCCGCCCGACCCGCGAGCGGCGACATCCGTCGACCACAGGTCGACCGAGTCCTGAGCCGAGCAATCGGGTCAGCGGAAGGCGCTGATCCCGGTGAGGTCCCGCCCGATCAGGAGCGACTGCACGCTCTCGGTGCCCTCGTAGGTGTGCAGCGACTCGATGTCGGCGAGGTGCTGGATGACGTGGTTTTCGAGCAGGATGCCGTTGCCACCGAGCATGTCACGGGCCATCGACGCAATCTCCCGCGCCGCCCTGGTGTTGTGATACTTCGCCAGCGACGCCTGGATCGGGCGCAGCGTTCCGGCGCCGTCGAGCTCAGCCAGGCGCAAGCAGTGCAGCTGCATCGACGTGAGCCGGGACAGCATCATGGTCAGGCGCTCCTGCACGAGCTGGAAACCGGCGAGCGGCTTACCGAACTGGATGCGCTGGGTCGAGTAGTTCAGAGCCGCCTCGAACACCGCCGTGGCGTGGCCGAGGGCCGACCAGGCCACTCCGAGCCGGGTCGCGAAGAGCACCGTGGAGGCGTCCTTGAACGTGTGGGTGCCCGGCAGCACGGCGTCCAGCGGGATCCGCACATCCGTGAGGGTGATCCGAGCCTGGTGGATGGCGCGCAGGGACCCCTTCCCGGTGATCGTCTCTCCGTGATACCCGGGGGTGTCCTGTTCCACTATGAAGCCGCGCACATTGCCGTCATCGTCACGAGCCCAGACCACCGTCACGTCGCCGACCGAGCCGTTGCCGATCCACTTCTTCTCGCCGTTGAGCACCCATTCGTCGCCGTCGCGCTGTGCGGTGGTCTCCAGGCCGACCGAGTCGGAGCCGTGGTCCGGTTCGGTCAGGGCGAAGGCGCCGAGTTTCTCGGCGCGGGCCAGCGGCACCAGCCAGCGTTCCTGCTGCTCCGGGCTGCCGAACAGGGCGATGCTGCGCAGGGCCAGCCCGCCCTGCACGGCGACCACGGTACCCATCGAGCCATCGCCGCGGGAGATCTCCATGTTGACGAGCCCGGCCGCGAGCGGCGACATGGGACTCAGTCCGGGGCCGACGACACCGTCGGTGAGAAGGTCGAGCTCGCCGAGTCTACGGGCCAGGTGCAGCGGGTACTCGGCTTTGTCCCACGCGGTCGTCAACTCGTCCAGCGACTCGGTGGCAAAACTGCGAGCGCGGTCCCAGAAGGCCCGGTCAGTTTCAGGCACGTCGGCGAATACGCCGTAGTAGTCGGTGTCGAGGGGCCTGGATACGTCGTAGTCGGGCACGGTTTCCCTTTCGTGGAGGACAGCGAAGTCGGGCAGGCCTGATCGGCTGATGTCGTCCGGCACCAGGGAATGAATGCCCTCGTGCACCGGTCAGAGAATACCCAGGTACAAGTTCTACCTGACACTCAGTCTCAGGTCAAGTGATACTGAGTCTCAGCGGGAGCGCGTCTGGGCGCGCAGTCGCTCCTCGATGGCGCGAGCCAGTTCGGTGGGATCCGTGGCGGCCGGGAAGACGGCGACGACCACGTCGCCCGCGGGTCGCACCTCGGGACCTGGCTCCGCGGCATCCAGGTGGAAAAGCCGTCGCACCTCGGTGAGTTCGGCGGCCAGCGAATACGGGCCGACGCTGTCCGTCGCCCGGATCAAGCGCCGCAGCACGAAGTTGTGCGTGGCCGTCACGGCGGCCGCGAAGCGGATGGCAGTCAGGGGCGGCACACCCGGCACGGTGCTGCGCAGGTAGCTGGCGAACATCCGTTCATACCGGATCGCCATAACGGTTTCCCGGTCCCGCAGCACGGGGGTCTCCCGCAGGACCCGGTCCCGGATGCGCACGATCTCCAGTCGCTCGCGGAACCGCTCGAAGACCATGGCGGCGGCCTCACACACGGCCAGCCAGGGATCCGAATGCGTCGCAGCGAAGTGCTCGTCGATGCGGGCGACCAGCTCGTCGTGGTCGGCGAAGATCACGTCGTCCTTGGACCGGAACTGCCGGAAGAAGGTGCTGCGCGAGACCCCGGCCGCCTCGGCGATGTCCACGGTGCTCGTCGCCTCATAGCCGTGCTCCTGGAACAGGCGAACCGCGATGTCGGCAACCTCGACCCGCGAGAGAGGTCTCTGCGGCCCGAGCGGGTCGGCAGGCCGGGAGGATTCGGCAGGCAGGTCTGACATGGTCAGGCGAAATTATCATGGAATGCGCACGAACGGATGCCCTGACAGGCCACCCCCGCTTGCCCGGTGCGGCACGGACGGGCAGTCTGACGGCGGCGAAGGAGCGACCATGGCCGCTGCAGGAACGAGCGTCGGCACCCAGGCAGAGCAGGCGCCACGAGGGGCGCCGCGCCCTCACGACCTCCTGGATTTCCGTGGCCTTCCTGCCGGTGTTTCTTGTCGACGCCGCACTCCTGGGTGATGCCCTGCTGAGCTGCCGGGTTACGAGCGCGGCGGCGAGGAACCGGTCCCGCTGGGGGCAGCAGCATTGGCCGGCCTCCGAGCCGTCCTCGTGCTGCTCGCTCCAAGCATTGAGACGATCGTGTGTTCGGCTTTCGGGCACGACGCCTCGGAGCACCCTTCGGCATCTGGCCCGCGGCCATCGGGGCCGCCGCCCTGATGTTCGGGCTGCTCAACACTCTCCCGCTGCCCCTCAATTGCCTCGGCGCGTAGCAGCCGCGAAAGTGGCTCCGCCACCTCAGCTCTGGTCGCACACGCCGAATCGGAGTAACGTCGTCGTCACGGTCAACACAGTCGGCAAACTGCCGCGCCGAGAGAGAGCGCTCCATACATGGACTTCAATCCCCAGTGCCAGCAGGCCGCGTGCGCCGGACTCATGCGAACCCGAGCCGTGGCAACCGACACCCTGGCGGATGAAGAGATCTGGTTCCTGTGCGACGAGTGCGGCTCCGAGAAGCACTGGACGAATCTTGCCGACCAGGACGCTCCGCGGCACCACACGAGAGGGTCCTGATCGATCGGTTGCGTAGCTCCCGGAGGGGCCAGAGCTGACCACACCCCGGGGATGCCTGCCGGCACAGGCGGAGCGCCGGGTCTGCTGTCGAACCAATTCGACGGAGATTCTCCTGAAAAACAGCTGTTCAGCTGTGTCTAGGGCCATTTAGGCCAAAATCTCGGCTCTCCTGCTGCTTCCGTGGGTTAAACCCGGCCGGGGAGCACTGGTTTGTGGCCGCCGAGGCTGAGCATG